>JBARJD010000001.1:0-3217 GCA_049800095.1 Thermoplasmata archaeon
CGCACGTGTTGGGACGCGACCTCCTCGGGGGAGCTGGCTGAAGTTCCCAGGAGCTTCTCCCAGTTCGGCGCGGCCACGGAGAGGCTTCTGACGGCGAAGCCCAGGTGATCGACCTCCACGCGTCGGACTCCTTCAGAACGCCCGGGACGGCCGGTGCTCGCCGAACGACTCTCGCCACACGTCCGATATCTCCCCCAACGTCGAGCCTCGGACCACGGCGGTCAGGACGAGGGGCATCACGTTCAGGCCCTTCGCGGTGCCGACCCGGAGCGCGTCGAGCGCGTCCCGCGCCCGGGCCTCATCCCGCTGCCGGCGCCACCGCCGGACGCGACCGACCTGTCGGGCCTCCTGCTCCGGCGTGATGCGCAGGACAGGGGTCCCCTTCTTTTCCGAATCTGGGAAGAGAGAGAACCGGGGATTTCCCTCGGGATAGACATTCACGCCGACTACCTTCTCCTCGCGGGCCTCGCGGGCCCGGGCCACCCGATAGGCTTCCCGCCCGATCTCGCTCTGGAAGAAGCCCTTCTCCACGGCGACCAGGGCCCCTCCCATCTCCGCAATCCGGTCGAGGTATTTCCGGGCATCGGATTCGATGCGGTCCGTGAGCCACTCGATCTCGTACGACCCCGCAAGGGGGTCGACCGTCGAGGCCACGCCGGACTCTTCGGCGAGGAGCTGCTGGGTCCGCAGCGCTAACCGTGCGGCTCGGGCGGTCGGGAGTCCCAGCGCTTCGTCTAGCGCGTTCGTGTGAAGGGATTGGGTTCCTCCCAAGACCGCGGCCAAGGCCTCGAGCGTGGTACGGACCACGTTGAGCTCCGGCTGTTGCGCGGTCAAGGACGATCCGGCCGTCTGGGTGTGGAATCTCAACTGCCAGGAGCGGGCCTCCTTGGCCCCGAGCTCCTCTTTCGACAGGTGGGCCCAGAGGCGGCGTGCCGCCCGAAACTTGGCGATCTCTTCGAGAAAGTTCCGGTCGGAGGAGAAGAAGAACGAGAGTCGTGGCAGAAAGTCGTCGAGGTCAAGGCCGCGCGCCTGCACGGCCCGAACGTAGGCGAGCGCGTTGGCGATCGTGAAAGCGACCTCTTGTGTCGCGGTCGCTCCGGCCTCCCGCATATGATATCCGGAGACCGAGATGTAGTTCCACTTCGGCATCTCTCGCGTGGCGAATTCGATGAGGTCGACCGTCAAGCGCAGCGACGGTTCCGGCGGGTAGATGTACGTCCCTCGCGCGATGTACTCTTTGAGAATGTCGTTCTGAACCGTGCCGCCCAGCTGGGCCCGGGGAACGCCGTTCTCCTCCCCGACGGCGACCAGCAAGGCCGTGAGGATCGGGGCCGTGGCGTTGATGGTCATCGAGACCGTGGCCTGGTCCAACGGGATGCCGCCGAACAGGGTGCGCATATCCCCTAGGTCGGAAATGGCCACGCCGCAGCGCCCGACCTCTCCCAGAGCGCGGGGGTGGTCCGAATCCAGGCCGATCTGAGTGGGCAGGTCAAACGCGACCGACAGGCCCGTCTGGCCACTCCCGATGAGGTAGCGATACCGCTTGTTGGTCTCGACGGCGCTGCCGAAGCCGGAGTATTGCCGGAACGTCCAGAGCCGCCCACGGTACATCGTGGGATAGATGCCCCGAGTGTACGGGGGCTCGCCCGGGAATCCCTGCTCCTGGAGCGCGGCGGTCTCTGCCTCGTCGGGCGGCCCGACGAGCAATGGGACCGCTCCGCCGTGCATCCGGTCCCCGATGGCGGCGCGCGCGGCCTTCTCCCACTCCGCTTGGGCCGGGTCCGGCCGGACACGCCGAGGGGCCATCGAGCGAAAGGGGGCTCCCGAGTTTAAGAGCTTGTCCGGAACAGTCGACAATCCCTCTCGAGTTTTTCGTGCCCCGCTTTGAAGCTTGCCCCCGCCCTCTGCTGGCGCTCGCCGCAACGATCGAGTACCTACCCCGGTCGAGGAGCGAGAGTCATTCGGGAACGGCCCACATCACGGGTCACCCGGAACGCCCGGAGAATGGCGTCGCCCACCGATCCGTCGTAGAGGATCTCTTGGAACATCACTTCGAGATCGCCCTATTCAATCTCGGCCGGACGCGTGAGTCGTACAGGAGCGGTCGCGAGCCCGAAGTGACCGATCCAGGTGTCGAAGAGTAGTTGGGTGTGGACGGAAGGGCCTACGTCATGGGCCACTGGAACAAGGGGTCCTCCGACCTCCTCGAATCGAATCGTATCGCTCACATCAACGCGCACCACCCACCGAACTTCACGGCGTTGAAACGACCCGCCTATCCGGGCCGATTCGATGGAGGCGTCTCGTAGGGCTCCGTTCCGTCAGACAGTGTCATCGCCCCGCCGGACGAGGGGCCAGAGCGCGGTCAGGTCGACCTCACCCCACGCGACGGCCACGGGGATCTTCAGGTCCGTAAGGACCGACGGAGCGATCTCCCCGACCTCGGCGACCGCCTCGCCGGCGATCCGTAGTCGGGCCGACCTTCCCGGGATCGTGCCCGGAAGCTCCGCGGGCTCGCGTACCCCGAGGGCCCCGAAGGCTCCCAGCAGGTAGTCAATCCAGGCCGCCGCGTCCGCGAATCCCACCCGTTCTCCGGCGAGAACGGCGCCGGCGTGCCACCGGGTACTCCCCCCACTGGGTTCGGAAGAATCGCGAACGACGACCGGTCCCACGTCGGAGAACTGCTGAGGGTAGGAGTACCGTACGTTGCGCTCGAGGGAGGCGATCAGGGAGACCTGGAGCGAGTCCCGGACCCGACCGAAGAGGTCAGAGACGGGGTTCACCAACTGGACCGCCGAGGGCCGGCCGAGCAGCGTCACGAGTCCGTTCGGGACCAAGACGGTGTTGCGGAGTTCGACATATCCGAGCCCGAGAAGGAGCCGGCGGACGGTACGGCGAAACCGGCCCTCGGCCAGCCGCTTCCCGCGCGTCGCGCTCGGAGGGATCAAGGCCTCTTCCGGCGCGATGCCCCGGGCGACGAGGATCTCTTCGGTGAGATCCACGGAGGTCTGGAGGTCCGGGCGCCACGGGGGAATCTCGACCCACCAGCCGTCGGGGGCCTTCGTGCCGCCGAGGCGGCCTTGCCCCAGGAACTCCTCGACTTGAGCATCCGGCAGCGAGAGTCCGGTGATCTCCTGGAGCGTCGAGGCCGTGAACGGCAGCCGGCGCGGGGAGATCCACCCGACGCCGGACTCGGCGTGGTCGGGGTACTCCACCC
>JBARJD010000002.1:0-11137 GCA_049800095.1 Thermoplasmata archaeon
ATGTCAAGTGCTGGGCCTGGTCCGCCTCGAGGGCCGCCGCCAGCCGCCGCGCTTCGGCCGGCGAGCCGTATCGCCGGCGCAGGGTCACTTGGATGGTTGCCGGCGATGTGGTTTCTCGTTCGGATGATTCGACGATGGACTCCCACCTCCGGGGGGCGGGGAAGGCGGAGGACCGTGCGCCCCACCGCCGGGGCCTTGGTCGAGCGCGCCCGGGCGGATCGGTGCCGTGGTCTCCCGTCGCGCGAGTTCCTCGGCGCTCTTCATGTCGAGGTACCGCACGACCGAGGGCCAGATCGTCCCGTCGGTCCGGACTTTGTTCTCGAAATTGTGTTCGCTGACGAACTTCGCGAAGGCCTTCTCCGTTGCCGCGTCCCATGTGCCGGTCTTCGGTGCGAGCAGGTATCCGAGAACGCCGAGAGCGCGCTGGACGGACGGCACCGTCTCGGCGTCGAGCGGTCGGAGCGAAGCCGGGTCCTCCCGTGCCAGGAGCGTCATATCGTAGATGCGGAAGATCCGGTCCAGTTCCTCGATGGGGGTCGCGTGGTCGTCGACCCGGACGTCGATCCATCGGTCCAGTCCTCCGCGATACCCGCCGCGTTCCTTCCAGACCAGGAGGGCAGCGGATTGCATCCCCCGGCGGTCGCCCCCTTCGCGCTGTCCGGCGACCAACGCGGCCAACAGCCGTTCGGGAAGGTCGCCGGGCGTCGTCTCGAACGTGCGGGCCATCCCATGGACCACTTCGGCGGAGTAGAGGATGTTTCCCTGGCAGGCGTATCCCTCGCCGACCACGTGGCCCGCCCACTCGAGGCAATGCGTGCCGGTGAAGGCCGCGGCTCGTCCCTTTCGGTCGACTACCCCGAGTTGGATGTCGTCCCGGTCGGGTGACTCCTGGCTAAGTCGGGCGACGACCTCCGAAGCCGAGAGGCCCTTGCGGAGCAGCTCGAGGCCCTTGGGGCCCTGCGACCCGTCGGAGTTGGCCTGGGTCGCCAGCGCACCGACGCCGGCCTCTCCCCAGGGGACCAGGGCGCCGGCGGCAATGAACTTCGATTGGATCGCTACGCCCCATTCCCCCCGGTGGGGATCCCACGCCACGATCGAGAACGTTCCATGGGGGGGTACCGTCGGGTGCATCGGATGGAAGGGGGAGAGGCCGTGGCCTTAAGGCCCACGGGGGGCCCCCCGGGTTACGCTTCCTCGGGTTCGATGCCCGGGGGTAGCTTCGCCGGTGGCGCGGCGCGCACCGCGGCGGGCGAAGGCAGGGGAACGCGGTTCTGTACGGCGTTCCAGAGCCGGTCGAGGGGTGCCCAGAATGCGGCGGTGGCGCCTTCGTGGTCGAAGATGGCCTGGGCCTCGGCGACGCACGACTGCACATCGGTCAGGTCCACGCTGAGGCTCGGGGCGAGCTCCACGGCTCCCTTCGCGAGGAGCAGCTGAACGTGGGCCCACTCGCGGTCTTTTTTCGCGTCGCGGTCGGCTGGGGTGAGCGTGAAGTCGGGATTCCAATGGGGTGGCTGCGGCGCGGGAATCGCGACGCGAAGGCGGATCCAGGGTTCCGGGATCGTGGGCCAGCGCGGCTCGGCGAGCCGCACGGAGAACTGGTCGAGCGCCTTCTCGGCGTCGGGAAACTCTCCGGCGGCGAGCGTTGCGGCCACCCGCTCGAGCGGCTTGATGAGGTCGACGTTCGGGGCGCCGCGCCAGATGGAGAGCCGGAGCACCAGCCGGTCCGGTGCGAGGCGCCGGATCGCGTGCTGCATCTTGTCCTCCGGTAGCGGCGAGGTGGGGGCGGGGGGCGCCTCGCTGTCGGGCGGCTTGTTCGGGGCGCCCGGCATGAGACCCTCTGCGTTCCTACAGGAACGCCTCGAACTCCTTCGTCACTTCGGGGTACTTGTCGTGTACCGCCTTGAGGATGTTGAGCACGCTGAGCTTCTCGAGCTTGACGCCCTGGAGCGCATCGATGATCTTGTCAAAGGTCGCGTCCGGTAGCGAGACCAGCTTCTCCTTCGCGAGCCAGTTGCGGTAGAGCTTGTCCTCGAGCTTCGCTCGCCAGCCCTTCTCGTAGGCCTGGAGGAACTCCTTCGACGTGTCGTTCGCGGTGATCGCCTGCACGGCCACCTCCCCCGCGATCTTGCCCGCGATGCAGCCGTTCGCGATCCCACCTCCGGTCAAGGGGTCGATCATCCGGGCGGCATCGCCGACCAGCATGATCCCGTTCGCGACCGTTTGCTTCATCGGCGCCGCGATCGAGACCCCCCCGCCCACCATGTCGATCTTCTTGCCCTTCGCGTAGCCGGGGTGCTCGGCGATCCACTTGTCGAGGTACATCTTTACGTCGGCCGGGTTGTGGAGCTTCGAAACCTGGACGCCGATGCCCACGTTCGCCACCCCTTCGGCCTTCGGGAAGATCCAGACGTAGCCGCCGGGCGCCACCTTGCCCAGATAGAAGTCGCAGTAACGGACATCGGAATCGACGTTAGTCATGCGGTACTGGATGCACGAATCCATGTCGCGGAGCTGGAGGTTCGTCGGCAGCCCCGCCCACCGTCCCACCTGGGATTCGAACCCGTCGGCGCCGATGATGATCGGAGCGCGGATTTCGAACGTCTGGCCGAATTGCTTCGCGGTGACGCCGACGAAGCGACCATCGTCACGCAGCAAGTCGATCGCGGCGGTCTTGAGCAGGACGTCGACTCCCTCGTTGGCCGCGTCGATGGCGAGTTGCTTGTCGAAAGAGTCCCGTTCCACCACATAGCCGACCTCGTTGCCGGCATGCTTCTCATTGATCTCGAGGACTTTCTCGCACGGAGAATAGATGCGGGCGCCCTCGACCTCGACGTTGATCCAGCGCGACGAGGGCTTGATGCCGACCTCCTCGAGCCAGGACTTGCTCATTCCCTCGCCGCAGCGCACCGGAGAGCCGATCTCCTGGCGCTTCTCGATCATCACGGTCTTGGCGCCGTTCTTCGCCGCCCACTTGGCGGTCATCGCGCCGGCGGGGCCGGCGCCGATGACCAGCACGTCGGTCTTGAGGTTCTGCATGGCCGGTTCCCGCTTCTCGAGAAGGAGCTCACCCAATGGCGATCGCGCCGACGGGGCAGGCCCGGACGCAGATCTCACACCGCGTGCAGATCTTCTCGTCGAAGGTGATGCGGGTTTCGTCCAAGTAGATGCAGTTGAGCGGGCAAATGCCGACGCACGCGCCGCAATAGATGCAAATCTGGCCGCTCGACTCGATGTGGAGCGTCTTCTTGCTCGGCATTCGACGTCTCGAGCGCGTCACCGGTACCGATAGTATAAATCGTTTCTTCAGTCGGCAACTACGTTACCGGCCCGCCACGGGTTTCACGGTCGGAGCGTCGTGCTCTTCCAACCAGCGCTCGGCATCGATCGCCGCCATGCAGCCGAACCCGGCGGCCGACACGGCCTGGCGGTACCGGTGGTCGACTACGTCGCCTCCGGCGAAGACCCCCTCGACGGAGGTGCGCGTTCCCTGGAGGGTCTTGACGTACCCGTTCTGGTCGAGCTCGACCTGACCCCGCAAGATGTCGGTGGCCGGATCGTAACCGATCGCCACGAACATGCCCTGTACCGGCAGGAGGGTGGACGCTCCGGTCTGGACGTTCCGGATGCGGAGGCCCTCGACCGTCTTCTCGCCCAGCACCTCTTCGACCACGGTGTCGAATCGGAAGGAAATCTTGGGGTGATTCTGGGCGCGTGCGGCCATGATCTTGCTCGCGCGAAGCGCGGACCGCCGGTGGATCACGGTCACATGGGTAGCGAACCGGGTGAGGAACAGAGCCTCCTCCATTGCCGAATCACCGCCTCCGACCAAGGCGAGTTCCTTGCCGCGGAAGAAGA
Source organism: Thermoplasmata archaeon (assembly GCA_049800095.1). Lineage (GTDB taxonomy): Archaea > Thermoplasmatota > Thermoplasmata > Lutacidiplasmatales > UBA184 > JAKIWV01. The sequence continues at coordinate 3,856 of JBARJD010000002.1, forward strand.
ATCCATCACACGTAGCACAAGCAGAGACCCCGTGGCCCAGCAGTTTCTGTTCCGAAGGCAGGTTGAGCCAGCGCGCGTTCGCCCCCGTGGCGAGGATCACGCTGTCGGCCTCGAGGGCCCCTTGGGTCCCTAGGTGGAGTCGAAAGGGCCGTTGACCGAAGTCCACAGAGGTGACCCGGTCGTCGATGAATTCCGTTCCGAACCGCATCGCCTGAAGGCGGATTCGCTCGACGAGTTCCGGTCCTTGAATGCCCTCCGGGAACCCCGGGAAGTTCTCCACGTCGGTGGTGATCATCAACTGGCCTCCAGCCGGCACGCCCCCGACGACGATCGGTTTCAAGTTCGCACGGGCGGCATAGACGGCCGCGGTGAGCCCGGCGGGGCCGCTGCCCACGATCACGACGCGCGCGTGGCGCGGCCGCGATTCATCCGGCATGGTCCGGAGCAGGGGCGCGGGGTTGTAAGCGTTCTCTGCTGCGCGCTTCACCGAGGAGCCCGGCCCCTGGGCAGGCGGAGCAGGTCGTTCGGTTCCGCCTCGGCGTAACCGCTCCGATAGAAGAGGAGAGGAGTGGTGTCGAGGCCCTCCTCCAACGCGACGACACCCCCTAGGACCAGCATGTGGTCCCCCGCCGGGATCTCCTGCTCCACCCGGCACTCGAACCTGGCAACGGTGCCATCGAGCAGGGGCGCGCCGGTCGCGCCCCGGTGAAGGTCGATTCCGGCGAACTTCTCCTCCGCCGGAACTCGGCTCGCAAATCGTTGACTGATCCCTCTCTGATTGGCGGCCAGGACGCTCACCGCGAAGGCCCCCGACCGGTGGATGGATGGCCAAGCGTCGGCGTCCGTCGTGAGCGACACGAGGAGCCGCGGGGGGTCGAGTGAGACGGACAGGAAGGCGTTGACCGTCAATCCGCTATCCCGTCCGTCGTCCCGGGCCGTGACGACGGAAACCCCGGTCGCCCACCGGGCCATGAGGAGGCGGAATCGAGACGGGTCGACGGATGGCGAAGGGCCTCCGGGCATCGGTCCTCCGCTATTCATCGGGCCACATGAAGGCGAGGAGAGCTCCCGGCCTCCGAAGAGGTTCTTCTCCGCGCAATGATGGGCGACGACCCTCCGCGCCCGGCGTTGCGCCGCTAGGATGGGTCCGCCGGCGTAGCGTACTCGAGGGTCCCGGAACCCCCATCGGCCAGCTCGAGTTGGTGGGTCCCCCCCTGAACTCGGAGAGACCCATTGCCGCGCCAGGTCACCGTCATTCGGGGGCGATCCCACGTCAGCGTCACCGCTCCACCAAACAAGGCGAGGCCCTCGATCGAGGCCTGAGACCAGGAGACCGGGAAGTGCGGTTCTACGCTCAGGGTCCGGTCACGGGCCTGGGGGCGGAGCCCCCACAGATCATCGAAGAGCAGCGTCAAGAAAGGCGCGACGCTGAAGCCGAGTAGGAAGCACGAATCGAACGGCTCCGCGCGGTCCCCTCGGTAGCATTCGTTGAGTGTCCCCGCTTCCTGGTCCAGCCGCTCGGCCCAGCGACGCAACCCGTCAACCGCGCGCTGCGTTTGTCCGACGGCAAACGCGGCGCCGACCGCCCAAGCCGAGGCGATGGGCCAGACTTGGCCATCGTGGTACGAGATGGGGTTGTAGGTCGGATCCGTGGAGGAGAGGGTCCGGTAGCCCCACTCGGTCGCGAGGTCGGCCCGCGACGCCCGTTCTACGACGGCCACGGCACGGTCTCGCGGGAGCAGGCCGCGCGCGACGGCGAGGAGGGCGTTCGGCCGGATCTTCTGTACCGGAGTTCCGTCCTCGGCGAGGGAATCGTAGAGGTAGTTCTCGGCCGCCCACCAGTAGCGAAGAGCGACCGTTTGACGCAGTTTCTGGGCCTCCCCCGTCCAACGGGGGCCCTGCGCGTCGAGCCCCATGACCGGAGCGAGTTCGCCGAGAGCGGTGAGTGCATCGGCCCAGAGGACCTGGATGTCCACTGCGTGGGAACGTCGGTCGGTCGAGTCCCAGATCGTGGTGTCGTAGGCGTCGAAGCCGTAGTGCACTCGGCCGAACTCCTGGGAGGCCAGCCGCAATCCGGCGTCCTCGTCGCCGTTCCGAATCAGCCCGGTCGATAGGTTGGTCTTTCCCCGGGCCCATTGCTCGGTCAGTTGGACCGGGTGCGCCAACTCGCGGACCAACGATACGTCCCCCGAGTGGTCGAGGTAGCGGCGCAAGAGTACCGGATAGTGTAACGTCGTATCGGAGGTTCCGTAGAGAAAGACGGGGCCCGGTCCGATTTGCATGGGTAGCTCACCGGCCGCGCCGCCCAGTATGGGAAGGGGGACTCGGGCCTGGAACCGGAAGACGGAACGTAGAGAGTTTGCCACCCACGGCGCATCCCCCAACCAGAGGACAGCGGGCAGCATCCACGCGAGGTCTCGACACCAGAGCGCCGCGTACCAAGGGTACCCCGCCACGAGCCCGACGATCCCGGGCTCCGGCGTGAAGTAGAGGCTGCGGAGCGCGTCGCGGGCCAAGAGGTAGCCACGCTCGAGTTCGGGCGCGCTCGGAAACCGGAGCCGGGGGGCCCGGGCGGTCCAGTCCCGCCGGGAGGCATCCGCCACGGCGGCCCATTGACCGGCACTCCCGAGGAGCTGGGCCGTTCGTTCGGGATGGGTGCGGACGGTCGCCTCCATCCCGCCCCAGATCAAGTACGAGACCGTCGACGACTGAACCGGGGGCAGCGTCATCGTCGACCGGAGGCTTACGGTGTCGAGCGCTCCGCGGTAGGGGCGGCCATCCCACGGTTGCTCGTTCAGCTGGTACGCGGCGTTCCGACCGGTCGATGCGAATTCCAAGGCCGAACCGAACGCGATGATCTGGAGCCCAGTCGGGGTGCGGAGGACGTGGTAGTCAAACGGTTTGATTCCCTCAATCAGTACCGGCGCCAACTCGGGGCGAAAGGTCGCTTCGACCCAGAGAGCGGTCGCGGCGTTGGTGGGATTCGAGAAGGTCAATCGGCGCCCGACCCCCGGCAACTCGGCCAGGGCTACGATCTCCTGGTCGCAGTGGAACGGAGCGGCCTCGTGATGACTCTCCACCCGCGTCCGAAACGACTCGAGGTGGACCATACTCTCGGAGAGCGTACGGTGGGTTCCTTGGGGGTCCCCAAACCGAACCCACCATGCTCCCGTCAGACGAACGCCCTCTCCGTAAACGCCGCCCCAATCCATGTCGGCCCCGCGGGTCTCTCGGATGAGCGAGAGGTCGCCGGAGGCGCCCAGCACGGCTGCCGCCGAAAGTCCGGTGAGCAAGATGGGAGTCCGGCTGTCGGCGGCCAGCACCCGCCGCACGGGTTCCACGGGGAGATCGGCGCGCACGTTCATGACTAAATGAGGGCCGCCTCGCCAATCGTGTCGGCGAACTCGAACCAGACGAGCGGGGGTATCGCGATGTTCTGCAGTTCAAGGCGGACCCGGTGCGAGCCGGATCCCACGGGGATTCCAGCGAGCCGGAAGACCATCCGCCTGCCTGGACTCAGCTCAATGGGACGCCCGAGGGTAACGTCCGTCAGAGGGCGGTCGATGGCGTGTCCCTCGGCGCGTACAAAGACCCGTTCACTGGGAACGAACGTTCCGTCCCATGCTACACGAATGGAGGAAAAGGCGCCGACGCGGAGGGGGGGATTTAGTAGCGTGAACACCACACCGCCGGGGACCGCGTGGAGCGACTTCGAAGCGTACACGCTGCGTTCCAGGAACTCGGCGACGTGAGCCAGCCGGTCGGCCGAATGTAGGCCGAACTCGCGGACCAACGAGACGGCCTCGAGGATCAGCCCCACGTCTCCGCGGAGGTGGCGCAATGGCATGTTGCCCGTATATCCGCCAAGGGGTTAGGCTTTCGACCACGCTCAGCCGTTCGAACGGGTCGAGCCGACCGTGGGGGATTCATATCAGGGCCGTCCTGCCGAAGCGGGGCGGAACATCTCCGTGGACGCGGTAGTACTCGGCGGTGGGGGGCTCACCGGGCGATGCGCGGTGTGGGACCTCGCCGAGAGCGAGGTGTTCGAACAGATCCGGGTCGCGGACCTCGACCGCGGATTGGCTGACGAAGCAGCTCGCAAAGCCCCTAGAGGTTCGAGCGTCACGGCGCACACGGTGGACGTCCGCGACCGGTCCGCGCTCGTCGAGCTCTTGCGCGGCGCCCGCGTGTGTATCAACGCGGTACAGTACAATTTCAACCTCGACGTGATGGAAGCCTGCCTCGACGCCGGCGTCGAATACCTGGACTTCGGCGGCTTGTTCCACACGACGAAGAAGCAACTCGGGCTGCACGATCGGTTCCGGGAGGCTGGCCTGCTCGCGGTCCCAGGGATGGGCCAGGTACCGGGAATTTCGAACGTCCTCGCGGCCGCCGCCTGCGAGGATCTGGTCACCGTGGAATCGATCATGATCCGGGACGGGTGGAAGGACTTCACCCAAGGAGCGCCGCCCGTGGTCTTCACATGGTCGCCCAGTACCTTCCTCGACGAGATGGTCCTGCCCGCGATGGTCTGGGAGGACGGAGCCTACCAGGAAATGCCGGCCATGAGCGGAGGAGAGGAATACGATTTTCCGGAGCCCATCGGTCGGACCCGTCTGTACCGAACCCTTCACTCCGAACCCGCGACATTCCCCGACTCGTTCCGGTCCAAGGGACTCCGACACTGCGAGTGGCGTGAAGGGGGCCCGGGGATCGATGTTCTCCAGTTGCTCGCCGCCCTCGGGCTCGGGTCGGACCGGCCACTCGATATCCGGGGTCGCCCCGTCGTGCCGAAGGAGGTCTTGCTCGCCTTGTTGAAGCGGGAGAAGCTCCTCGGCTACCCGGAGGGCGTGCAGGTCGAGGACCGGGAGATCGTCGACGTGGAGGTTCGCGGTCGAGACCGTTTGGGCCCGGTCACACGGCACGCGTACGCCGCCTTTCGGTCCAAGCCGGAGTGGGGAGTCGCCGCGACCGAGATCGCGGTCGGGGTTTGTGGGTCGATCGCCGCGATCCTGATCGCCCAAGGAAAGGCGACTGGTAAGGGGGTCATTCCGCCCGAACTCTCGATGCCGCCGGGTCCCTTCCGGGAGATGCTGGCGCACCGCGGAGTCGTCACCCGGATATGCCCTCCGGAACCGTCGCTCCGACTGGTTGACAATAAGGCGTCCCAGTGGGAATAAGGCACTTTTGAGCGCTCAAACACTAAAAATTCGACCTAATAAGTATCAGATTTGAACATTGCATCAACAATGTACAATTCAACGTTATTCTTGCTTTAGGTTGTATAAGCTGATATCACGTTCTCCCGTCTCGCCAATTATATATAGGGAAGTTCGGCTGGCCCGGACCTCTTAGGATGTGTTTTCTATGTCGGACCGGGAAGTCGCCCCTCCGGCGCCGATTCCGGGCCCCGAGGCCGATGGGACCCTGAATCCGGACGCGCTCGTCGACCGGCCCCTCCCCTCGCTTACGGCCGAAGCGAACGTGACGCCTCCCGCGGCAGTAGAGCCTCCCACTGCACCGCCAGCCGAGACTGGGGCTCCGAAGGAGCATAAAGAGTCGAAGGAGGCGAAGGACGCCCGGGAAGCCAAGGAGAGGGACGCTGCGGCGGCCGACGAACCCGCTCCCCTGCCGATACCGATCGCGCGCCTCGTTCCGAAGCTCAGGAAGAGCGCGAAGCTGTTCGAAGAGGGAAAGAAGCACATCCCGAACTCGACCAGCTCTCTCATCCGCGTGGCCTCGTACGACCCTTGTCCGCCGTTCATCGCGAAGGGGAAGGGGCCCAAGATCTGGGACGAGGACGGGAACGAATACCTCGACTTCAACCTCGCGTACGGGTGTCTTATCAACGGGCACGCCCACCCTCAGATGGTCAAGGCGATCCAGAAGCAAGCGGAATTGGGGCTGCACTTCGCCTCTCCCACCGAACTCGAGATCGAGTTCGCGACGCTCTTCCAGAAACTCGTCCCCCACACGGACCGCGTGGCGTTCTGTTCGAACGGCTCCGACGCCACAATGAACGCGATCCGGATCGCACGCGCCGTGACCGGCAAAGACGGGATCCTGAAGTTCGAGGGCCATTACCACGGGCAGCACGACTACGCGCTGATCAGCGCGGAGGCGCCCCCGATCGTCGCCGGGCTCGACGAATACCCTCGCCCCTTGCCGAACTCCGCGGGGATTCCCCCCGGCGTCACCGACTACGTCACGGTCGCGCCCTACAACTCGATCCCTGCGCTCGAACGGATGGTGAAGCGGTACCGGGACAAGATCGCCGCCGTGATCCTGGAGCCCGTCATGGCGAACGCCGGGATCATCCCTCCGGCGCCGGACTACCTGAAACAGCTCCGCGAAATCACGACCGCCAACGACATGCTCCTGATCTTTGACGAGGTGTTCACGGGCTTCCGCATCGCTCCGGGCGGAGCGCAGGAGGTCTACAAGGTCCAGCCGGACCTCTCCTGCTGGGCCAAAGCGCTGGGAGGAGGCGTCCCGATCTCGGCGGTGTCAGGAAAGGCGGAGTACATGGACCTGATTGCGCCCGGTCGCATCTCTTTCGGCGGCACCTACTTCGCGAACTCACTCACCCTCGCCGGCGCCTACGCGAACCTCCGGCTGCTTCAGCTCGGCGGTGCGGAGATCTACGACCGGTTCACCCGGCTGACCGATAAGATGGAGAAGGGCATCGAGGCGGCGGCCCGCGACGCCAAACTGCCCGTGTTGGTCCAATCGGTACCGGGCATGCTCCAGTTCTTCTTCACCCGTCGCAAGAAGATCACCAACTACCGGGAGTCGCTACAGATCGATTGGAACATGTACCTTCGGCACCACCAGCTCCTCCTCGACCGCGGGGTCTACATCCATCCCGACAACTATGAGAGGCTGACCTTCTCCACGACGCACTCGGAGAAGGACGTCGAGCACTTTCTGTCGGTGATCCACGAGACCCTGACCGAGTTGAAGGGGCTCCCACGGGACTACGCCCTGTGAACGAGCGCGCCCGACCAGCCCGGGGGCGATGATCTGAGTCAGTGGGATGTGCTCGTGGTCGGCGGGGGCCACAATGGGCTGGTCGCGGCCAACTATCTCGGCCGCGCCGGCGCACGCGTCCTGGTTCTCGAACGGCGGCCGGTGGTCGGCGGTGCGGCGATCACGGAGGAGACCTGGCCCGGCTTCAAGATCAACACGTTCTCCTACGTCGCCGGCCTCCTCCGGCAGGAGATAGTCGACGAGCTCGAACTCCGGAAATACGGGTACCGGACGATCCTCTACGACCCACAGT
>JBARJD010000003.1:0-27936 GCA_049800095.1 Thermoplasmata archaeon
GAATGGCCCCACCCCCGGCCCCGACTAGCGCTCCGACAGCGCCCGCGGTACCTGCCGCTCCCGCCGCGACGGCGGGCGCCTGGACCGGCGCGAAGATCGGTCCCCTCACTGCCTGGGATCCGGCCAACCCTAAATCGGCCAATGAGCAAAAGATCTTGACCAACCTGAAAAAGATCTACGACCCTGAGATTCCTATGAACATCGTCGACCTCGGGCTGATCTACGCCTTCAAGTGGACCGGGGACGCGAGCGTCACCGTGACGATGACGTTGACCGCGCCGGGCTGCCCGGTCGCGGGTATACTCGCCGACGAAGTGAAGTCGGCGGTGCAGGCGGCTGAGGGCGTTAAGGAAGCCGTCGTGGACATGGTCTGGGAGCCCCCTTGGACCCCGGACCGAATGTCGGACCTGGCCAAACGCACTTTCGGATATGTTTGAGGGCCGGGGTCTGATACCGGCGAATTCAGAAGTCGACGAGGCGCCGTTGCGTTTTCTTCGGGCCTTTTGCCGATTCTGCTGAAGGCTCGGCAGGAGCGACCGGGGCCCTATCGGCCGGCGCCGTGGGCTGCATCGGAATAGGTTCCTCCGGCTCCCGGGCCCCCACAGGGTCTTCCCGAGGCATCACTAACTCCCGAACGCGCTCGTCATCGGGAAGACCGCCCGTCAGGTAGGCGACTTCCTCGGCGGTTAAGCCAAGGGCGGCCGTGAGTCGACGTGCGAACGCTCGGTCTCGGTCCGACGCGCGCCGTGATCCGGGTTCGCGGAACGCGATGGTCAGAAAGTCGAGGGCAAACCCCGCCGCCTTGCGCCTCGAGACGTGGAGCAGCCGGCCCGACTTGGAGAGTATCGAGGTCCGTACCGCCCGCACCGCGCGCGAGCGGCCCATCTCTCCCAGGAACTGGGGGAAAGCGATGCGGTCCGGGGCATGCCCGTCTCCCTGCGCAAGGGCGAGGCTGACGCCGCCGGTCATGAGCTCCGAGGCGTAACTCCATAGGCCGTACGTCCGGAACCGACGCGCGCGGGACAGCAACAGGTCGGCCCCGGCGAGCTGGGCATAGGCGGCAACGCGTGTGCCGGGGTCTCGGGTGGCTCGGGGTAGATTCTCCTCCATCCAGGGGAGGAGGTCATCGGGAGTCGCGTCCAGACGATTCCGTATCTCGACGGAACGGTATACCCGGGGCGCGTCGAAAATCTCCCAGGTCATGTCGAAGAAATCGGAGGTGACGTCCCGGGTTCCCGTCAGCACCTCCTGGTCCCGCCCTGGCGGCAGGCCAGAGACCGCATCGAGGTCGTTCAACGCAGCTCGCAGGTCCCCGTGGCTACGGTGCACAATGGCCTCGGCGGCCGCGGAGGAGATCTTCAGGTGTTGCGCGAGCGCGACTCGGCGGATGACGGACTTGAGATCCCCGTCTCGCAGGGGCCAGAAAGAGATCCGTGCGAGACCGGTGCGGAACACGGGGGAATAGCGACTCAGGACCTTCGGGTCGTTCACGGTCAGCACAAGCGGTTGCCGGGTCTCGCGTACCAACTTCGCGATCGCACCAAGCCCGCCGCGGTCGGTTAGGTCCAGTCGGGCCTTGCTCTCCCCCCAATCGGCCACATCGCGCAGGGCCGCCGGCAGACGAAACACCTTGGAACGCCCCGCGGAGGTGGGGACATCCGACCATTCCGTGAACGCGGGCGGCGCCGGGCGGACTCCGAGCCCCCACGCCTGGGCGAGCGCTTCGACGTTGCCGTAGCGGTTGCGAAGGAATTCACGGAAGGAGATCGGCGCGGAGGCGTCGGCCGCCGCTCCCTCGGTGTCACGGGAGAACAAGCAATCCGCTTCGTCGAGCAGGATCAGGGTGTGCTGACCACGGTGTGAGTTGAGCAGCTCGCCGGTCAGCGAAAAGGCATTGGTCAACGAGGCACGACCCGCCACCTGTTCGATGGACGTCCGGTTCCGTGCGTCGGAGGCATTCATCTCCACCAGCCCCCAGCCGAGGTCATGGGCAAGTGCGATCGCCGCAGTGGTCTTGCCGACCCCCGGCGGTCCGGCCAAGAGTGCCGCGCGCACCCGCGGCGGCCCGCGGGGCACCTGCCAAGCCTTTGCCCAGCGCCGAAGCTCCGCGATCGCATCGGGATTCCCCGCCATCCCGTCGAGACTGTCGGGGCGGACGCGCTCGGTCAAGGGACGCCCGTCGAGCGTCGCGGGCCGGTCGGACACGTTCCGTCTGAGTCGCCGTGAGTTTATGAGTCGCGCCCAAGCGACCTGCAGGGCTCCGCTCGACCGGAGTCCTCGGGGTCGGACCACCCGAGAATAGATTGGGCCGGTACGAAGGTCGATTTGTGCCGACCCTCGCCCGGCCGGGCCGAGCTTACTCGGGGGCGGTTTCCAATTCGGGGTTCTCCTCGAGCGGGACCAGAGCGGTGTGGACCGTGGTTCGACGCCGGAACTCTAGCTCGGCCTCGGAGCCGACGGGGAACTTCGAGAGTGCCTCGAGGAGATCCCGCACCTTCCGAACTTCGAACGGACCGAGACGGGTGATCAGATCACCGGCGCGCACGCCGCCGCGGTGGGCCGGAGACTTCGGAACCGTTTCTGCCACCAAGAGACCGGCGTAGGGCGGGAGGTCGTACTGTCGGGCCACCTCGGGTCGCAGCTCGGCGACCGACACTCCGATCCACGGCCGGATGATCCGGCCTTTTTGCCGCAGCTCGTCCGCGATGCGACGGACGGCATGGATAGGGATGGCGAAGCCGACGCCTTGGGCGAAGGGGACCATCGCGGTGTTGATTCCGACCACCGCGCCGGAAAGGTCGGCCAAGGGGCCGCCGCTATTGCCCGGGTTGATGGCCGCATCGGTCTGGATGAGACCCTCGAAGATAAAGTCCGAGCCTGGAAGGGGCCGGCCGAGCGCACTGACGACCCCCGTGGAAACCGTGGGACCGCCCGGTAGGCCCAGGGCATTTCCGATGGCGAGCACAATCTGCCCCACGCGGAGCTCTTCCGAAGCGCCGAGACGTGCGGAGGCCAAGCCGTCGGCTTCCACCTTGACGAGCGCCACGTCGGTCACCGGGTCACCGCCAATGACTTCGCCCGCCAGCTCGCGCCCGTCGTCCAGATGGACTCGGAGTTGAGCGGCTTGATCCACCACATGCTGGTTCGTGATGAGCAGTCCCTTCGGATCGATCACAACGGCCGACGCCTGCGACGGCTGCATGAACGGTTCGAAGCCTCGTCGCCGCCCGACGCGAACGCTTTCGACACTCGCAACGCCGGGAGCGATGGACTCAACGGCCGCCGTGATCCGGTTCTCAAAATCGGTGAGCACCATGTCGGCTCACTCTCCTTGAAAGGCGGCGTTCAGCGCGGAAGCCGGGGGGCGGGCGGTGAACCCGGGTCGGCTGGGCAGTGGCTCGGGCCCTGCCGGAGGCGTTGGGAACGGCTGAAGCGGGAGCGGGGACCCCATGGATTTCACTCCGAGAGCAGCTGGTCGAGTTTCGCCAGCAGCTGCTTCTCCTCTTTGCCTTTCTTCCGGCCGCCTTCCCACCGGGCGTTGACGATGTCGACCAGGACTTCGGACAGTCGATCCATCCAGGGTCCTTCCTGAGCCTCGAACCGCTTCTTGACCTTCTCACGCAGAAGCTCGTTGTAGGCGCGGTAGGCGGTCCAAACCCACGGACCGTAGTGCTCTCGGGGCGATTGCTCTCCTTCCTCGTTTTCGTGCGTCATGTAGATTCTCCTCGCTTTGTCGTCTCGTGGTGAGGGCCACCCGACCGAGGAGGATATTGAGCGGGTGGGGAGCAGTTCAGTCACACGCTGTGAGTTGCAGGAACCCACCGGGCGCACCTCGACGAGCGGTCGTGGCACTGGCGCGTTGGTTACCCGATGGCTAAATCGTCCGGCTGAAACAACTAACAATGCCACCCGAACTTCGGACTGACTTCGTCCAGACCCCGGGATCGCTCGACGACCGGATCCTTTCCACGCTCCATGGTCTCCACGGGCGGATGGCTTTCAACGGACTTCGCCGGAAATTACGGGCTCACCCGGAGTCTCTGGCGCGAGCCCTTCGACGACTCGAACGCGAGGGATTGGTCGAACGGGCGGATGGGGGATATCGGCCTCTCTCGGATGGGACGTTCGAGCCCGGCGTCGCTCCTCACGACCTCCACTCCATCGCGCGTATCGAGCTGCCCAGAAATCTCGACGAGGCTGCCGTCTTCGGACGCCTCGCCGGGCGATGGTTTGGTTCTCTCCGGTGGGTCGGGATCGTGGAGCAGCCGGGTCGTCGCCTACTCGCGTGGGCGCGACGGGATGGATACGGCGAGGTCCTGCTGGGTGTCCACCGCGGAGTACTCCGGGTCTACGTAGTCGACTCGGCCGAGCACGGCGACGCCACCGAGACCGAAGCCCTGGCGTACGAGCTATTGGTGCAAGCGGTGGGCGTGGTTCAACCGGGCGCGGGCACCGGCGGAACAGCATACTTCCTGCTAGGCACCGGCCTACGGCGTCCGCCCTCCCCCAACAATTGAGAATTCACGCCACACGCCGATGGGGGGAGGTTTATAAACCCCTCACGGGAAATGATAGTGGGGCTCCGGGGACCGGGTCCGGGCATGGCCACGCGAGAATCGGTATCCAGCATTCGCCGCCCTCTCGTGGGCCGGGGCGAGGCCCGGATCGCGATCGCGGAGGCCCTTGCGGATGCCAAAGCCGGTCGGGGCGCTCTTCTCGTCGTCTCCGGCGAGGAAGGGGTCGGGAAGAGTACCCTCCTCGCGTACGCGTCGGAGCAGGCCCAATCGGAGGGGTTCCGCATCGGAACAACGCGCGCCGCGCCGACCGAATTCCCTCGACCGTTCGCCGCGGTACAGGAAATGCTCGAGGGATTCCGAGATCCCTCCTCCGGCGGATCAGACCCCGCCTCGGAGAAAGGCGAAGTGTTCTCTCTGCTCCTGGCACCGCTAGAGCGCCGAGAAGCCGCAGGTGCCGGCGCACTCGCCGGTCCGGATCCCACCGTCGACAGCGGGGAGGAGACCCGCAGACTCCTCTCGGCACTGGCGGACCTACCGCGACGTAACGACCAGAGTCGATTCCTGTTGATCGATCGCTTGATCGAAGACCTCTCCGCCCTGGCCGATCGGCAACCCCTTTTTCTCGGGATTGACGACTTCCCGTTCGTCGACGACTCCTCGATGGAGTTCGTCACCGAGCTCCATCGTCACATCGACGAACACCGGATCGTGCTGGCGGTCCTGGCCGGGCCCCTGACGGGATCCCGACCCCGACCGAAGCGATTCCTGGAGTCGGTCCGTCACCTCCCAAATACGCGCTGGGTCGAGGCGCGACCACTCACTTCCGCTGAGATGGGAGAGTTGCTCGACTGGTTCCGGGCCGGGACCCCTTCGTCACCGGACGAGGTGCTCCGTTGGCATCGTCGGACGAAAGGAAATCCACTCGCCCTCGAACAGATGCTACGAGGGACGCCCTTGGCCGCCCTCGTCCCCACCTCGCCCGAAGAGGCCGGTGGTCCGCTCGATGTGGTCGACCGGACGCGCGCCCAGACGCTTTCGGAGGAGGCCCAGCGAGTTCTGTGCTACGCCGCCGTCGTCGGGAACGAGTTCGGTGTCGAGACCTTGACGCGGGCGCTCGGCCAAGAACCCGAACGCATTTCGGCGGCGCTCGAACAGGTCGTCCGGGACGGACTCATCCGGGAGACTCGTCCGGGAACGTTCGAGTTCATCCGTGAGTCGTTCCGTCAGGAAGCGTACGCGGGTCTCACCGAGAGCCGCCGACGGATTCTGCACCGGAAGGTGGCCGAGGCCCTCGAGGAGACCTCCTCCGGAGACAGCCGAGAGGTGTTCGAGCTCGCCCGCCACTTTTACCTCGCCCGGGACTGGGCGAGGGCGCTAGAGTATTGCCGGAGGGCGGCCGACATATCGGCCGCCGCCTACGCGTTCCCGGAAGCGAAGCTCCATCTCGAACGCGCGTTGGAATGCACCCGCAATCTGCCCGCGTTGGACCCGATCGTGGAGTTCCGCGTGGACACGGACTTGGGGCGAATCCTCGTCGAGATTGGAGAACTCCGCCCGGCCATTGACGTGTTGACCGCGGCCGTGACCCGGGCGCGCGACGATGCGCGGTTGGAGCCGGAGCTCCCGGTAGCCATGCTCTGGGCCGCGGCGGCCCACGCCCAATTGTGGGAACACGGTAAGGCCCGGGAACTGGCCACGGCCGCACTCGAGATCTTCGAGCGAACGTCCAACGGCACGGGAACGGCCATTGCACACCGGGTGCTGGGAGTGGCAGACTGGGACACCGGAAACTTTGAACGGGCGGAGCATCATCACCGCGAAGCGGCGCGACTCGCCCGCGCGGCGGGCAATCCTCGCGTCGAAGCCCACGCGTTCATCGACCTCGCGAACGTGCTCATCTACTCGGGCCCGACCCGTGCCGAGGAGGGGCTCGAACTGTATGATCGCGCGGCCGGCCTTTTCCAATCCTCCTCGGACCATGCGTCGCTCGCCCGGGTGCGGATGAACCGTTCGATCCTGTTGCACAACATGGATCGCCGGGAGGAGGCGTTGCGGGAAGTGACTCTCGCCGAGGAGCATGCCGAAGCCTCCGGTTCCCTCCTGTGGCGGGTCTACACGATACTCAACGAGGCGGTGTTCCGGGCGGAGTCGGGGGAAACGACCCGAGTACGTCTGCTTTCAGAAAAGGCCCGGGAACTCAACCGCCGGCTCCGGGACCGTCTCTCGGATGAACAGATCACGATGATCGAGGGGATGGTCCTCGAGAACGAGGATGACCTGGCCCGCGCCCGCGACCGGTACTTGGAGGCCCTCCGGCTCGTGGAAGAGCTCGAAATGGTCCCAGATGTGCTCGAGATCCGGTACCGCATCGCCCGGCTCGCCGTCCGCACCGCGGATTGGGAGGAGGCGCGGCGGCAGATCCAAGCCGCCACGGAGGTGCATATCGAGACGATCCGGGCCGACCTGTACCCGAAGATGGAAGCGCTGGCGAAACGTCTCCCGGCCATCAGCGGGACCCGGCGTTCCCGCGAACGAGTCAAGGAAGGCCCGACCCCTACGACCGGCGGACCCCCGAGTTAGCGCCGTCTGCCTCTTGGGGGTGGGCAAGCCGCCGGTCGGTGGCCCGTAGGTCGTCCCCCAGAACTTAAGGCCCAGACCGATTCGGCGGCCGGATGGCGAAGCCCGCGGCGGACCGAGAGTACCTCACCGAGCTCGGCGAGGAGCGCCGGCTGAAGGACCGGTTTATGACCGAACACCCGGAGTCGCCGTTCGTCGACGCGCACGTGCCGGGGTTTACCGGCCTCCGCTACTTCCCGCCGGACCCGAAGTACCGAGTGGCGGCGGTGTTGGAACGTGTCGATCCTCCCCAGTACGCCTACTTGAGGACGAACCGGGACAACCAGGCGGAAATGCGCCTAGTGGGTCACCTCCGGTTCACGGTAGGAGGCCGGGTGCTAAACCTCGGGGTCTACCATGCGAGTGGCTCGGCCAGCACGTCGGTCTTCATCCCCTTCCGGGACCGCACCTCCGGAGCAGAGACCTATGGGCCGGGCCGGTACCTGACCATCGACCTCAACGAGACCGACCGATACGACCTCGACTTCAACCGCGCTTTCAACCCGTATTCGGCGTACACAGATGCCTTCGAGTGCAGTTTCGCGCCCTCGGAGAACGACCTACCCATCCCAATCCCAGCGGGCGAGAAGGTATGGGACGCGGACCGGAACCCTTCCTCTCCGGAAGGCGCAGTACGGGAGATGGTCGATAAGGCGCTCAAACGAACTCCGTCCAAGCCCACCCGCCCGAAGAAGCGGGCGAAATCCGGCTGAACGGACCCGCCACCGCCGGACCTGGCGGCTTGTTCCAACCAACGGACCATGAAACTTATGCCGCGACGCGGGTTCTCCGGTAGGGTGGCTATGAAGAGCACCGCGGAGGCCGTCTGGGAACACGACTTGCTCAAAGGCAGTGGCCAGGTTCAGCTCAAAAGCGGCGCCGCGCCCGCATTGCCGGTCAGCTGGTCATCCCGCACCGAAGCTTCCAACGGTAAAACGAGTCCCGAGGAGCTCTTGGCGGCCGCCCATGCCGCTTGCTATTCGATGGCGTTCTCCGCCGGCTTGGCTCGAAATGGGACACCTGCGGATCGGTTGACCGTCCAGGCCGTCGCGACGTTCGACAAGGTCGGCGAGGCGTGGCGAGTGACCACCATGGAACTCTCGGTAACGGGAGTGGTACCCAAGCTGATCAAGGAGAAGTTCGAAGAGCTCGCGTGGGCGGCCAAAGAGGGTTGCCCCATCTCCAACGCCATCAAGGGGAACGTCGAGATCCGACTTACCACGCACCTCGCGGGAAGTCCGTCCTAAAACGAGTGGTGGCCGTCCAGACGAAGGCTCATCGACGAGGACTGTCTTCATGCCTTGCCTTCGGGGGTCGCCATGACTTGTCGAAACGATTCGGGCGACCCCCGGAAGTGCGATCGATGCGGAGAATTCCTTTGGACCACCGAGGAAGGGTGGTTCTGCGGCGAATGCGGAGTCACGATGCCCTGCACGATGCGGGTCGTGCCAGCTCCTCCCTCCTAGAACCGGCCTTCCGCGTCCCCGTAAGCTACTTTGGAACCCCCCGCTACCCGTGGGCGACGAATGGAGGAACCACCCCCTGCTCCGCGAGATACCCAGACGACGGACGACTCGGGCTCTGCAGGCATTCTGAAACTTCAGGACCTCAATCGGCGAGCCCTCGCGGACCCGGAGAGTTTCTGGCGGCCGATCGCGTCGGAACTTTCATGGTTTGAACAGACGGGACCGCTGTTCGAGGCCAGCGACCAGCCTCCGTACGGCCGTTGGTTTCCTGGCTGGTCGACGAACTTGGCGTACAACTGTCTGGACCGCTGGATCGAGACCCCTCGGCGGGACCAGGTCGCATTCCACTGGGAGGGGGAGCCGGGCGACCGCCGGACCCTGACCTACTACGAGCTGTATCTTGAGGTAAACCGCCTCGCCCTGGCGCTCCGAGATCTGGGGGTCCGTGAGGGCGACCGCATCACGCTGTACCTTCCCATGATCCCCGAGCTTCCCATCGCGATGCTCGCCGTGGCCCGCCTCGGCGCGATTCACTCGGTCGTCTTCGCCGGATTTGCGGCCCCGGCTCTGGCGGAGCGGATCAATGACTCGGGATCTAAACTGGTCATCACTGCGGACGCGGCCTGGCGTCGGGGGAAGCAGGTCGAGTTGAAGTCAATCGTCGACGCCGCACTTCACGACACACCCTCGGTCGAGAAAGTCCTCGTCGTGCGGCGCACCGGCGCCCAAGTCGAGATGGACCCCCTCCGCGACCGCTGGTACCACGACGTGGTGGCCGGAAGGTCCGGGACGATTCCCCCGACCCCGGTGAAGGGTCCCCATCCGAGCTTCATCCTGTACACCTCCGGCACCACGGGTCGACCGAAGGGAGCGGTTCACTCGACGGCCGGGTACATGCTTTGGTGTTTCTATACGATGCGCGTCGTGTTCGACCCGTCCGACCGGGAGCTCTTCTGGTGCACCGCGGACATCGGGTGGGTCACGGGCCACAGCTACGTGGTCTATGGCCCCCTGCTCGCCGGAGTCTCGTCCGTGATCTACGAGGGGGCCCCGGATTTCCCCCAGCCGGACCGCTGGTGGAGCATCATCCAGCGGTACGGCGTGACGACGCTCTACACCTCGCCGACGGCGATTCGAGCCGCGATCAAGCAAGGCGAACAGTGGCCCCGGAAGCATGACCTCTCGTCCCTTCGACTCCTCGGAACGGTGGGCGAGGCGATCAACCCGGAGGCTTGGCGTTGGTACTTCCGGGAGATCGGTGCCTCGCGCTGCCCCATCGTCGACACCTGGTGGCAAACCGAGACGGGAGGGATCCTCATTTCGCCGCAGCCGGGAACCGCGCAGATCCCCCTGAAACCCGGATCCGCCACCCTGCCCATCCCGGGGGTCGACGCGCAGGTGGTCGATGACGCCGGTGCGCCCACATCCCCGGAACAGAAGGGGTACCTCGTCGTTCGGAAACCATGGCCGGGCCAGTTCATCGGGTTGTGGAACGACGAGGCCCGGTTCCGAGCCGTCTACTTCGTACGATACCCGAAGTGGTACTACCCCGCCGACTATGCCGTAACGGATGCCGACGGCTATTTCTGGCTCCTCGGCCGGGCCGATGAGGTCCTCAAAGTCGCCGGTCATCGGATCGGAACCATCGAACTCGAGAACATTCTTATCATGCACGCCGCCGTGGCGGAGTCGGCCGTGATCGGCCGTCACGACGAACTGAAGGGAGAAGTTCCGGTCGCATGCGTCGTGCTCAAGCCCGGCTTCGTGGCGAGCCCTGGGCTCCGCCAGGAATTGCTCGACCTCGTGCGCTCCTCTATGGGAGCGATCGCGGTTCCCGCGGCCATCTATTTCGTGGAGAAGCTGCCCAAGACGCGGAGCGCCAAGATCATGCGCCGGCTGATCCGGGACGTCGTCGAAGACCGGCCCCTCGGAGACACTACGACGCTCGAAGACCAGACCAGCATCGAGGAGGCCCGGCGAGCGTACCGGGATCTCCAGGCCGAGCTCGCTCGGACACCGCACTGAGGGGTCGATCGATCCTTCAGGGCCCACCCCTCGCGGGGGACCACTAGGGTTTGATATTCCGGAGGTCGTCTGTAACATCGAGGGACGGGGCCGTGATTTTGGTTCGACTCCCGGAGACGATCCACCAGGCCCACGGTGACGTTCAGAACGGGACATTCCGCGGGCGCTGGCATTTCTCGTTCGATGACTACACGGACCCAAAGTTCGTCAAGTTCGGCCAGTTGAGGGTGTTCAACGATGACACGCTGAGCCCCGGTGCCACGTGGCCGCTCCATCCGCATCGGCACAACGAGGTGGTCACATACGTCGCGGCGGGGGAGTTCCGTCACGAGGACGAGCGAGGGCTCGGCGGAGTCCTGAAGCAGGGCGGTGTTCAGCACACCACCGTCGGACGCGGGATGTGGCACGCCGAGATCAACAACTTGCCCCATCAACCGATGCGCTTCGTCCAGTTGTGGTTCCTCCCCGAGCGCCTCGATCTGGATCCGGCCGTTCAGCAGAAGGCGGTCTCCCGGTCCGAACGCACCAACGGGTTTCTCCCTCTCGCGAGCCCGAACCTCCCCGGTGCGCTGCCCCTTCGCAGCGATGCGAGCGTCTTCTCCTCGTTCCTCGAGAGCGGCCGGGCCATCTCGCATCCGCTCGAGCGGGGCCGCGGAGCGTACCTCTACGTTCTCGAAGGCGGACCCATCCGTGCCAACGGGCAACCGCTGCCCGACCTCGCCGCCGCCGAGCTCACCGACGAAACGACTCTACGCGTCGTCGCCGACCACGACGCGGAACTATTGCTCGTGGACACACGGCTCTAGCGCCCTTGCGCCCGTTCCACGTATCGCTCGAAGCACGGGGGACCCCGGTCTTAAAGCCCGGCTCTCCTCCTCCGGTCGGACTCCATGAACGGCTCCCGTGAGATGCCCGCCGGCGCCCTCGTGCCCGCCCTCGACGCGCCGGCCGATACGCTTCGGTTGATCAGCGAATACCGTGACATGCTCCGGAGTGAGGGGAACAGCTGGGCCGACTACACCGGCCTCTACCTCCGCCGGAAGGTCGAAGAGAAGTCGTTCCTAGGTCTCCTTTGGTCAGGACCGGGCGACGAGGCGGTGGCCCTTGCCGGTTGGGAATTGGCCGGCCAGTTAGGTCGTCGAGGATTCGTTTACCTAGCCCACGGATACCAACGTCGCGCGGTGCTGGAGGAGTTTCTCAGCCGTCTTGAATTGAGCACCCCTCAGGCGCCCCCCTTCATCAGCTGGGCCGACGAGATTCCCGGGGTCTCGGAGCCGGATCGCTCAACGGTATTTTCCCGGCGTGGGTTCTCCCCGGTCGTCCGGGCCGATATGCGCCTACCGAAGGGAGTCGACCTGCCACGTCCGGCTCCGGTGACGGGATTCGCTCCGAGAGCGCTCCGGCTCGCCGACGAGCCATTGATCGCCGACCTACTCTATCGGGCGTACGCGGACAGCCCCGAGCGGGCGCTCTTCGTGACCATGCTAGACCAACAGGAGGACGCGCGACAAGGCACCCACGACCTGCTCCACGGAGAGATCGGGCGGTGGCTCCCCGACGCTTCGTTCGGCATCGAGGAGCGGGGGTGTTTGATCGCTCAAACGCTTGCGAACGAACTGGAGGGAGGGCTCATCACGGAGGTGAGCGTCGACCCGTCGTACCGGCGGCAAGGCCTGGCGCGCCGACTCATGCCGCTCACCGTCGACGCACTTCGGTCGGCCGGATTCGAGGCGCCACGACTGATCGTGACGCTGTGGAATGCGGGGGCCGTTCGCTTGTACAAGAGTCTAGGATTCGAGTTCGCTCCGGGCGGCTCGGGCCGTGTCTGGTTGAATCTGCCAGTGCTGGGCGTGATGCGGCCGCCCTCCGACGCCCGTTGAGCGGCGGTCAGAGTATCTATATCTCGGAACGGAATGGCTTGGTCGGCCCGGTACCAGGAGGGGGCCGCTCCAACATGCAGAAACGAGCGAATCGAACCAACTCCGCGTCTCCCCAACCCGTTCTCGCTCTCTATTTTCTCCTCGCCTTTGTCCGCCCCGTCGCCCCCACCTAAACCCAAAGTGGGCGAGTCCCCCGGAGTCGCGGCCATGCCGTTCCCTGAGACCGTGCGTCGATTGCCTCGGACATCCCTGTCCGGTGCGGACGTGTTCGTCCATGACGCCGGAGCGACCCAGGTCCTCTTCATCGAGGTGCCCGCGAACCACCCAGCCGTGACCGTCCCCACCCATACCCACGACGCCGAGTGGGGAATCGTCGTCGAAGGAGACATCACAATGACCTTTCCGGACCATGCGGAAAAGCACACCGCGGGCATGACCCATTGGATCGAACCGCAGGTGCCCCACCGTTTCGAGTTCGCCCCGGGGACGTCGTCGATCCATTACTTCGTCGAACGCCGGGTGGCTACCCTCTCGCCCCGACCAGGACCCCGAAGCTAGTCCGGCGTCGGACCATTCTCCGGGTCCGCGAACACCGTCCGAGCGTCCACCACGGTGGCGACGGTACGGATCGCGGCCAGCTTCTCCGGCGGCGCTTCGAATGGGTCGGGAGCGACCACGACCAGGTCCGCGTACCGGCCCACCGTCAGGGATCCGCGGGTCGTTTCGCAATGCGAGGCGAAGGCGGCCCCCTGCGTGTAGGCCGCGAGCGCCTGGGGTAATGTCAACCGAAGCGGGGAGGGCTCACCTGAGGGGTCGGTCCGCTGGATCGCCGCATGGATGCCCACCCACGGGTTGAGGTCCGCGACCGGCCAGTCGCTTGCGAAGGCGAGGTGGGCACCCGACGCGAGGAGTTGGCTCCACGGAAAGGCCCGCTCGGTCCGGGAAAGACCCACCGCGGTTCGCCACCGGCGGGTAAGCTCCGGAGCGGAGTGACGGGGCATCATGCACGGGATCACGCCCAGTTGGGCGAAGCGGGGAATGTCCTCCTCGGCGAGGTTCTCGCAATGCTCGATCCGGTGCCGGCGACCCAGCATTTGGTTGACCGCGGACGCCTTTTCGTATGCATCGAGGGCGATGCGGACGCCCCGATCGCCGCAGGCGTGCGTGAGCACCTGGAATCCTCGCCGATCCAGATCTCGCACGATCGCCTCGTATTCGCTGACGGGATAGACGGTCTTTCCTCGGGAAGTGGGGTCGTTCGCATACGGCTCGAGCAGCGCGGCCGTACCTGTCTCTTGGACCCCGTCAATGTAGAGCTTGATCGCCCCCACGCCGAACCAATCGTCGTGGGCCGTCGCCACGGCGTTCATGAACTCCGGGTACAGGTGCTTCGGAGTTCCTCGGGGATGGTAGATGGCCGCTCGGATCCGGACCGGAAGCGCGTTGCGGTTTCGAAGCTGCTCATACCCGGACAGGGCCCCGAGAGGAACCTGGACGTCGAAGGCCGTCGTGATTCCATACCCGCTGGCGGCCGTGAGGATCCGCTCGAGTCCTTCGATGGATTTCCGACGGTCGAACTCGGGGAGCAGCGCTTCGAGGTCGAAGGACTCTGTGAAGATTCCGGTGGGTTTGTGGGTCTTCGGGTCGCGTTGCATTCCGCCGACATCTCGCTTGACCTTCGCCAGTACGCTCTGCGCGCGCTCGACGAACCGGGAGTTTCCCCATCCGGTGTGTCCGTCCCAGGACGTCAGCAGCACTGGGCGGTCGTAGACGGTGGTATCGAGATCCTGCGCGGACGGGAGACCTTCCCCGCCGAGTGCCGCGTAATCGAACCCGTGTCCAACGATGATCTCCTCGTCGGGGTGGGCATGGGAGTACTCGCGGACCCGGCGCTGCACTTCGAGCATCGGAGGATGGTCCGAGAGGTCTATCCAGTGACCGAGCTCGTACGCCCAAATCAGGTGAACATGCGCGTCGATCAGGCCGGGGACTACACGTCGTCCGGCGGCATCCAGGATCTCGGTCTTCGAATCCGCGCTCCGTTCGATCTGCCGGCGCGCGCCGAGGGCAACGATGCGTCCCCCGCGCGCGGCCAGGGCCTCCGCCTCCGGGACGGTCGAATCTCCCGTCCAGATGCGGGCGTTGGTCAGGATGAACGTAGGCGCCGGCAGAGATGTCCCTTCTCGCGCCCGCGAGGAGCGCCGAGTATTAGGACGCGTCGCAATTCAATCGGGATCTCGTCCGGCTTGTACCGAAGCGGCGACCGGTGGGGCCATCCCTCGATCCGGTAGGTAAACAAGGAGGCTCACCACAACCCCGACTCCTGCGAGGGCCGTGACGACCGGAAAAATGCCCGTCGGGCCGAATGCGGCCCAGACCGCCCCGAAGACGAGGGGGCCGATCAGCAATCCCAGGTCCTCGACCGACCCGAACACCCCAATCGCCGTTCCCTGGTGGTCTCGGGGGACCGAGCTGAGAGCGAAGGGTAACATGCTGGCGAAGAGCCACCCTATCCCAGCCGAGAACACGAGCGTCGCCCCAATCATCTCGTCGTACGAGCGGGAGGCCCAGGTGGCGAGCGCGCCGAGTAGCACGAGGACGAACCCGGCCGGGATGGACCGGCCCCGAGCCCATCGATCGACAAGCGTTCCGAGCAGCAAGGACGCCACGAGCATCACGATTCGTGCCGCCCCTAGCACAAAACCTGCCTCGGGCGGCGTCCCACCGTAAACGACGATAGAGTAGTACTGGAGAAAGTTCGTCGTGAACGTCATCGCCGTGAAGGCAATCGTTACCATTCCCAATGAAAGGAGGAACGGGGGTGTTACGAGTGAACTCAACGCTCGTCTCTGCCCACGGTCGGCGGACGGAAGGGCCGCCCGCGACCACGGAAGCGTGGCCGCGGCCCCTACCGCAACGGCGAGCATCACGATGGAAGTGAGGGCCACACTGTGGAATCCGTACGTGACGAACTCCAGGGGGCCCACGGTAACGCCGAGCGCGATCCCGAGCCCAAAAGCGGCACTCCAGCGGCCGGCCCCACGTCCTTCCGACCCGGGCCCACCGGAGCCGAAGGCGACCCACCTCAACAGCGGGGCGAGAAAAACTCCCACAGCCCCTAGCAGGGAGATTGCCACGAGGAAGACGAGGAGGGTCGTGGCGAAGGCGAGCAGCAAAGTAGCGCCGCCCACGATGACGCCGAGCCCGACAATAGTTGGAGGGCGCCCCAGGTGGAAGGCGAGGGCCCCCCACACCGATTCGGTCGCCAACGCGCCAGCCGCATAGACGCCCAGCGTGAGGCCATACGCGAATATCGGGATCCCGAGCTGTTGGAATCGGAACGGGAGGGTGGCACTGATTAGACCGACCGAAACCCCCCAAAAGAAGGTCGCCACGTATGTGTGGATTTGGACAGTTTGAGAGCCGCGCCCTTCACGATATGTGGCCGGATTTCCCCGACCTTGTTCCCTCGACACAAGTGACCGTCACGCGGGTTTCTAGGTGGGTCGGTCTTTCGGCAGAGCGCGTAGCAAGTCCATAATCCCGTTCCCCAACCACTGTCCGCCGTCGACCGCGAGGACTTGGCCCGTAACGTACGAGGCCCGAGGTCCGGCCAAGAAAGTTACGGCGTCGGCAATTTCATCCGGCGTCCCGAATCGGCGCATCGGGATTTCGCGCTCGATCCGATGGATCAGTTCCTCTGACAACCAGAGCTGGTGGTCGGTCCCTTCCGTGTGGACGGGTCCTGGCGCCACCGCATTGACACGAATCCGACTCGCAGCCCATTCTACCGCGAGGGCCCGGGTCAGGGCCAAGACTCCCGCCTTCGCCGCGGCGGAGTGGGAGGTCCCCGGCCCCGCCATCCAGGCATAGGCGGCCACGATGTTGACGATCGCGGGCGCCGGGGCCTCGCGCAGCAGGGGGAACGCCGCCTTGGAACAGTAAAATGTCCCATCCAGAACGATCCCCACGACGGCGCGCCAGCCGTTCGGAGTGATCCGTTCGGAGGGCGCGATGAAATTGCCCGCAGCGTTGTTGACGAGCACATCGAGGCGGCCAAACTCGCGTCGGACCGTGGCGATCATCGCCTCGACTTGGTCGTAGTTCCGCACATCGGTTGGTATAGTTACGACGCGCGCCCCCGTGGCCCGCAGCGTCTCCGCGCCGCGCGCAAGATGCTCCGCCGAACGGCTAGCAATCACCAGGTCGTAGCCTTCTCTTCCGAGGTGCTCGCCGATGGCCCGGCCCAGGCCGGTACCGCCCCCGGTGACGAGGGCGACCGGACGTTCGGTGGATCCCATGTTCGCCGTCACTACCTCCCCAAATGCCGTCCCCTTCTTCGTTGGCGGTCGTCAACCGCTCTGCAACTTAAGGGAACTTCCTGTGGCTTGCCCGCCGGACCTTCCGGTTCGGAAGTCTCTTCAGCCCGATGGCGTCGGGAGGCGCATGCCCTCCCGAACTACCCGAACGAAGTCCACCCCCTCGACGGCTCCGCAGATCGACATCTTGTTCGAGGGATATTCCGATCCCCGGGTGGCAGGGACGGTTGGCCTCATCCGCGACGGCGTCCGACGGATCATCATTGATCCGGGGATGGTACCGCGTCGCTCGGCGATCCTTCGACCGCTCGCGCGTCGGAACGTAGCCCCCGAGCAGATTACCGACGTGATCTTCTCACACCACCACCCCGACCATACCCTCAACGCGGCCTTGTTCCCGCGTGCCCGGTTCCACGATTTCTGGGCAATCTATCGGAACGATCTATGGGAAAGCCGGCCCGCCGAAGGATTCCGGCCCTCGCCCCACGTCCGGTTGATCGAAACGCCTGGGCACACACCCCAGGACATCACGACACTCGTTGAGACGCCCGCGGAAACCTACGCATTCACGCACCTGTGGTGGGACAGCACGGGGCCCGCCGAAGACCCTTTGGCAGATGACGCGGCCGCACTCCACAAGAACCGGGCGAGGGTCGCCGGGATTGCAGACTGGATAGTCCCAGGGCACGGAGCTCCCTTTCCGCTCCGAGTGGAGACCGTTCGCTGAGACGCACCGGTCCCGTGGGGCCGTACAGAAAAAATTTGCGGGAGAGGCCCCGACCGCAATGGAAATACTTTCGTCGAGTGCGGCGGCTTCGGTACCTATGGTCGCCGTAGATGTACAGCACGCCAAGTGCACGGGGTGCACGCACTGCCGTGACGTCTGCCCCGTGAACGTCTTCGAGATGCAAGCTCGGGACCGCTTTGAGGGTGTTATCGACGACACTGGCGTGGCGGCGAAGTTCCAGTTCCGCGCCGAAAAATCCCGGGTGATCAACGGCCCCGACTGCATCATGTGCGAGGCGTGTCTCTTCGAATGCGAAGGCGAATGCATCACCATCGTGGATGACGAAGGCACCGTCCACCAGTCGACCTACAAGTAGGCCGATCTGGGGACTAACCCGCGGAAGCGGGCTCGACTCCTCTAAGCCATCCCCACGGGGCGAATCGCCGGCGCGCAATCTCATGCCGACGGCATTGTCGGCACCAGAGGACGGGTCGGCCGACACCCGAGGACAGTTCGGGAGTGGCGAGGTGGTCGGCAGGCGGATGCCGGCAACTGCGGTTCCCGCAGTGCTGGTTCCAATTTCGGTCCATGGATCGGGAGGTGGCTCCAAAAGGGAGCGCTAAAGAACAATACGCATTTATACGTATTAAAGCTACTGTTGGCCACTCTCTCTGACCTCGGGACGCTGGTCCGAGCCGCCTCGTAGGCGTCCGAACGTGGGACGTCGTCGACCCTGCCTGTCGGTGCTACCCGCGGACGATCAGGACCGGTACCTTGGAGTGATGCACTACCGCGTCGGAGACGCTTCCCAGGAGGAGCCGTGCGCCGGCCGAAAGCCCGCGAGCGCCCATGATAAGGAGGTCAAAAGGATGCTGGTCGAGGTAAGCGAGGAGCTCGTCGGCTACGAACCCGTCGAGGAGGACGGGGGTAGCCTTGAGCCCGGAGGAGGCCACCTGGCTCTCGAGGCGGGCCAGTAACTCCTGGTGAACTTTGACCTCGGCGTCGTGGACTTCGGGCATCACGGCGGCCGCCGCGACCGCCCCCGGAACAACATGCAACGGCGCGACGGTGATCAGCGTCAGCGACGCGGAGAGCGCCTTTCCGAGCTCGATCGCTGTCGTGAGCGCCTTTTCCGAGGACTTGGATCCGTCCACCGCCACGGCAAGGTTCTTGATCATGGGCCCACCGACACCGGGAGGCCGACGCGGATTTAGCCTCCCCCCCTTCCCCGGTATCCCCTCGTCAGGACAACGTTATGGCGGCCCCGACGGGTGGCTACGGTGATGCCCCCTCCGACACGATGGGTCGTTGCCGTGAAGCACGGCATCGATGTGAATCTCACCCGTGCAAATCCCACCACCGGTCGGATAGACCTCGCGCACGCCCCCCGTAAGACAAGCGATTTCGACAAAAACGCTGTCGAGGAGGCGGTTCGCCTCCGTGCGAAGCACGGTGGGACCGTCACCGCCGTCACCGTCGGGACTTCGACAGCGCGCGAGGCCCTCCGAGACGCACTCTCCTTAGGCGCCGATCAGGGGGTCCTTCTGCTTGCAGCGGAAGACTCTGTGATGGATTCGAGCGCCGTGGCGACGGCGCTCGCGGGGTACTTTCAGAACCCGACTTGCCGCTTCGACCTCGCACTTTTCGGGGAGGGAAGCACCGATCATTTCTCCGGAACCGTCGGCCCGGGCGTCGCAGCCCACCTGGGGCTTCCCTCGCTGTGTCACGTTCGACAACTGACCATCGAAGGAGAACATCTCCGAGTGCTGCGCGACCTGGAGTCGGGGGTGGAGGAGTTGGAGACCGGGCTCCCAGCCGTAGTGACTGTTGGTCAAGAAATTAACACGCCGCGGACGCCCACCTTTCTAAGCACGCTCAAGGCGTCCAAGAAGGACATCCAAGAGATCCCGATCTCCAGCCTCGGCTTGGACGGGACCACCGGCCCGGCGCCGGTGACCATTCAGGAGTCCTTCGTCCCCAGCATGCCGCGAAAGAGGGTCCGTGTTGCGGGAGGAGACGCGGCGGAGGTCTCCGCCGCGCTGGTAATGGCTCTACGCGAGGAGGGGATCGATCGGAGATGAGTGAGCGCGTACTTGTCCTCGGTCCCGACTTCGGGGGAAACGATGGAATAAACGGCATCGGCCGGGAGCTCGCGGGACCGGAGGGACTCGTCGCGGCACTTACCGGGGAATCCACGACCTCCGCACGTCCGGACCTCGAGGCGGATCGGGTTTACCAGGTATCGGCCCAGGGATTTGACGGAGCTCGGGGAGACCACCTTGCCGCCGCGATCGTCGAGGCGAGTCGTGCCTTCGGCGCAACGATGGTGCTCTCGGGACCAAAAAAGGTCGAGCGCGAAGCCTTGGCCCGGGCGGGGGCGCTACTGCACGCCCCTACGGTCACAGGAGTCCATTCACCGCGCGTTGCGGCCGGAGGACTCGAGGTGTCACGCGACCTTCTGAGCGGGAACGCAACCTCGGTCGAGCGCATTACGAGTCGGCCCGTGCTACTGGCGCTCTCGGCTATCCCGGCCGGCTCCAAGCCGGGCACGGCTCCACGCCGTGCGGCCGAAATGGTCCCGCTTGCGGTCGACCTCCCCCACTATCATTTCCAGAGGAACTCCTTCCAGTCGAAGTTGGCCGGTGGCCTGAACCTCGAGGCGGCGGACCGTATCGTGTCAATCGGCCGGGGCCTCCAGAAGAAGGAGGACCTAGCGCTGATCGAAGGACTGGCAGCCGTGCTTGGGGCTGCCGTTGGGTGCACGCGCCCGATCGCTGCCGAGGCCGGCTGGCTGAGCGACGAACATTGGGTGGGGCTCACGGGCCATCGGGTCCGACCAAGTCTCTATGTCGCCATCGGGATTTCTGGTGCCGCGCAACACCTCGTCGGCATGCGGGACTCGAAGATCGTCGTGGCGATCAACAACGACGCGAACGCACCAATATTCCAGCAGGCGGACTATCAGGTCGTGGGAGACCTCTACGCGATTGTACCGGAGCTCACGCGCCGGCTGGTGGCTTCGCCTACAGCGTCGAGCTGATCTTCAGCGCATCTCTCGCCAGTCGCAGCAGCGTGGCGCGCCCGCGATATGACTCGCTCAGCAGCTTCCGAAGATGGGGCCGGCCGGACCCATCGGTGAAAAAGGCCCGGTGCATGAGGTTCGTGACGATCTCCGGGTAGGCTCCGTACATCCGCGGGTTGTGGAAGACGGCCGGATAATCCCGGAACGCCTTCAGCTCTCGGAGTACGAAGCTTTGCTCCAGAGCGGCCCGGTAGGACGCGAGCAACCGAGGCGACGAATCCTTGCCATGGATCGCTCGCACCGCCGTTTCGCCCGCCAAGCGGCCCGACTCGAGTGCGAAGTCCATTCCGCGAAGCGTGAACCCCGTGTTCAAGAAGAGTCCAGCCGCCGAACCCGCGACGAGGTATCCATGCCCCAGTACGGAAGGCAAGCGGTCCCAACCCCCCTCCTCGACGAAGCAACCGCTGTACTCCAGGAGGGTCCCTCCCTCTAGGAGACGGGACATCAGGGGATGTTGCTTGTACTCCTCGAGCACCTCGAACATCGACACCCCCTTGTGGACGAGAGACTCCATACTGAGGATCAACCCGAGCGACAGCGTCTCTCGGTTCGTGTAGAGGAAGCCGCCCCCCTCGACACCCGGTGGGAATCCCAAGGTCGTGTACTGCGTTCCAGAATTCCCTCGTAACTGAAACCGACGCTCGACCTCACCGGGCGGAAGTCCGATCACCTGTTTCACACCGACGCCGACCAGCTTAGGGTCCGGTTTGGCGTCGGGCGCGCTCCCCCGAGAAAGAATCGCGTTCGAGCCTTCGGCGAGTATCACCACGTCGGCCCGAATCTCGTCGTCGCCAGCCCGGATCCCGACTACCCGGCCGTTCTCCTTCACGAGCGCGTCGATCTTGATGCCGTAGACCGGAACCGCCCCGGCCGCTTCGGCCTTTCCGGCCAGCCAGGGGTCGAGTCGGCTTCGGAGGACACTGAACGCGTTGAAGGGAGGTCGCGAAAAATCCGCGTCAAAATAGTCCATCGAAACTGCCCGAGTGGGAGTGAGTACGCTCAGAACGTTCCGGTCGATTGCCCGTTCGACGGGACAGGGATCTTCCTCCCAGAATTTGGGGAAGATCCGCGCTAGCGCGTGGGTATACAGCAGTCCTCCGGACACGGTCTTTGTGCCCGGTTGAGATCCCCGCTCCGCGAGAACGACCTGCAATCCCTCCCGGGCGATCGTGTACGCGGCGGCGCACCCGGCCAGCCCGGCACCTACCACGACGGCGTCAAAGCGTTCCATTCGAGGTTGCCTTCTCGCTGTAGCCGTCTAGGTCTTTGAAGCTTCGACTCGGGGGCGGGCCCGGAGTCCGTGGCCCGCGGGGGGATAAAGAACAAGAACCCGGGGCGATGACTGTCGGTCGATGCCTGACGTGGCGTACGCCTGTCGTTCCACCGGAGGGTCCTGCGAGTGGGCTCTAGAGGCGGACTCGGCAGAAACCATCCTCCAACGGGCCGCGGACCACCAGAAGTGCGCCCACCACGTCCCCGAACTCACCGACGAGCTGCGTCAGAAGATTAGCGCCGCCATCCGGACCGTCTGACGGAGTCGACCGATGGCGTCCTCCGCTAAGTTAACCGTTGCAGATCGTCTCGGCGCCGACGCGTTTGCCTCGGACAAGGAAAGCCATCTCCGCGTCGACGCGATGGACCTGTGCCGGAGCTGCGCGTTGAAGCCCTGCATTCAGGTCTGCCCGGCGGAGGTTTACGAGTGGGAACAGGATCGCCTACGGATTCGCTTCGAAAATTGCCTCGAGCTCGGCGCGTGCCGCGTGGCGTGTCAGACCCTGGGGAACGGAGCGCTCCTCTGGGAGTACCCTCGAGGAACGAAGGGTATCCAGTACCGGTACGGCTGAAGCTCCGTAGGAGACCATGCCGACCTTCGTTCTAGTGGACAAATGCAAGGGTTGCATGGAGTGCGTTCGACTGTGCCCGAGCGACATCATGCATATCGACCCCAAGATCGGGAAAGCGTACAACGTCGAGCCGGCGATGTGCTGGGAGTGTTACTGCTGCGTCAAAGCATGCCCGGAAGCCGCGGTCGACGTTCGGGGCTACGCCGACTTCGCCCCCCTTGGTCATCGCGTCACGCAACAGCGCACCCCGGATCGCATCGAGTGGAGGATCGAGAGTCGGGGCGGCGCCGTGCGAGAATTCGTCTTCCCGATCCGGACGACACCGTGGGACTCGATTCCATCCCCCGCCGCAGCGCCGCCGCCCCTTCCGGAATCCCTCCGGAGCGAATTGCTCTCCTTCGAGCCGGACTACCTCGCCGTGGATACCCTCCCGACGCTCCCGTCGGCCCGGCCCGTCGGATCCGACTAGCACGGCAGGGCTCGATGGAAGACGGACGACCGAGTGCCCCACGCGTCGTGGAGGCCGACCTGCTGATCGTGGGAGGCGGAATGGCCGGCTGCGGCGCGGCGTACGAGTCCCGATACTGGGGCCGAGAACTCCGAATCGTGGTCGCCGAGAAGGCGGCTATCGAGCGGAGCGGCGCCGTCGCGCAGGGTCTCTCTGCGATCAACTGCTACATGGGCATGCGCTGGGGCGAGAATCAGCCCGAGGACTTCGTTCGATACGTTCGCAATGACCTCATGGGCCTCTCCCGTGAGGACCTCGTCTACGACGTCGCGCGCCACGTCGACTCGACCGTACACCTGTTCGAGGAGTGGGGCCTTCCGATCTTCAAGGACCCGAAAACCGGCCGATACGTTCGCGAAGGGCGCTGGCAGGTCATGATCCACGGCGAGTCGTACAAGCCGATCGTTGCGGAGGCGGCCCGAAAGGCCGCGACCGAGATTGTTGAGCACGTCGTCGTGACTCACCTACTTCCCGATGTACGGGACCCCGGCCGGGTCGCCGGTGCCGTGGGCATCGATGTGCGGGATGGAAGCTACGTTGTCTTCCGCGCGAAGGCGGTCATCGTGTCCGCCGCCGGCGCCTCGCACATCTTCCGGCCGAGGTCGGCCGGCGAGGGGTATGGTCGGACCTGGTACCCCCCGTGGGCGAGTGGCTCGGCCTACGGCCTCATGATCCCGTTCGGGGCGGAGATGATCCAAATGGAGAACCGCCTCGTCGTCACTCGCTTCAAGGACGGCTACGGGCCAGTCGGCGCGTGGTTCCTGCTCCTCAAGGCCGTGGCAACGAACGCCCGGGGCGATGAGTTTGAGAAGACGCGGCTCCCCGAGCTCCGCGAGCGCGTGGGCCCGTACGCCGACGCCAAACCGATGCCGACCTGCCTCCGAAACCACCTCATGCTCCAGGAGATCCGGGCCGGAAACGGACCGATCCTGCTCCATACGGAACGCGTGTTGGACACGCCGGAGAAGGAGGCGCTCGGCTGGGAGGATTTCTTGAACATGACCGTCGGGCAGGCGGTCACGTGGGCCGCCCAGGGGATCGACCCTCGAACGACGCCCTCCGAGCTGATCCTGTCGGAGCCCTATGTGATGGGATCTCACGCCGTCTGTGCGGGGGCCTGGGCGAGCGGCCCCGCCGACCTCGCTCCGCCGGAGTATCACTGGGGATACAACCGGATGACCACCGTCCAAGGTCTGTTCGGCGCCGGCGACGCGATCGGTGGGTCGGCCCACAAGTTCTCGTCGGGTTCGTTCACCGAGGGTCGGCTCGCTGCCAAGGGGGCCGTCTCGTTTCTGCGCGACCATGCGGACCGGCCCGCACAGGCCGAGCCGGACCGGATCGCCGAACTCCAGCTCGAGCTCTTCCGCCCTCTTGAAACGTATCAACGGGGCCAATCCCGCATCACGGCCGGCTCAGTGAGCCCCGACTACCTCCAGCCAATGAGCGGACTCCAGCGGCTCGAGAAGACGATGGATGAGTACGCCGGGGGCGTCGGCACCGACTACATGACGAACGAGACGATGCTCAACCGGGCGCTCGACAATCTCACCACGTTGCGTGCCGACCTCACGCACTTGGGCGCGGCGGATCTCCATGAACTCCAGCGTGCATGGGAACTCATCCATCGGGTGTGGACCGCCGAGGCAGTCGTCCGGCACACGCTGTTCCGCAAGGAGACGCGATGGCCCGGGTACTACTATCGGGCCGATTACCCCAAGGTCGACGACGAACACTGGCGATGCTTCGTGAGCTCGGTGTACGACCGAACCGCGAACGAATGGACGCTTTCGACACGGCCGTACCGACCGATTCTGTAGACCCCATCGCCCGCCCGGGCGCGAGGGACGGGTCGACCCCGGTTCAGACGGGATCGTTCGGCTTCTGGAGCAGGTGTCGCCGAATGAGCCGCTTCCGGCCAGAAGAAAGCACCGTCCAGGGATGCCGTGTAATCAGTCGGGCCCAGAGCTCTGGTGAGACTCGCAGAGATACCTTGACCGCGCTCAAACGCCATCGGCGCTCTGGATAGGTCACTAGGGCAAGCCCACCCGGCCGCAACACTCTCCAGGCCTCGTCGAGGGCCCCCGACTTGTCCACCATGCAGCAGAGAACTAGAGAAAGCACAACCCTGTCCACAACGCGATCTGAGATGGAGGGCGCATCCGCTGCGGAAGCAACCATCAGGTGAACCCGGGTATCGGCGCCCACGTGGATCCGAGCAAGAGAGAGGTGCGTGGGATCCGGATCGACCAGGTCGATGATTCCCGACGGGCCGACTCGTTCAAGCATTGTGGGGGTCAAGTAGCCTACTCCGGCACCGAAGTCGACGACGTGTTGTCCCGGCTCGATCGAGAGCAGGTCCGCTTCGAAGCCTGCCGGCGCCCACCAACGTCGGACCCAGTTGTCGAGGGTCCACCCCCGACACCGGCGGTCCCGTGTCGCGACTACTGGGGGCGCATCGTTCGAAATGCGTGCCACCGTTCCTTCGACGGTGTCGGAGAATAAAGCGAGAGCCGTACGTCCAATGCGGCGCGGACGGTCGGTCTATTCGGCGGCGGAGCCCGGCCCCGTGGCCGCGCCGGCGGCGAGTCGAACGGCCTCCTCGAGGTGGCGACGGGCTTCGTCGGCCCGTCCGAGCTTCCGATCGAGCCCCGCCAGTCGCCGATGACACTCGGCCGCCTCTTCCGGAGTCTCTGCCTCCGTAGCAAGAAGCAGCGACTTCTCGAAGAGTGAACGAGCTTTGTCCAGTCGCCCCTCCCGTTCCTGAAGCATCGCTGTGATGAACGTGATCTGTTGCTCGACTTCGCGGCGAGGCGACTCGCCTGCCAGTTGGCGAAGGTGCTCGAGGGTCTTCCGAGCACGGCCCGTGCGCCCTTCCTCCACGAGCACTCGGGCCGTTCGCAGCTCCACCCAAATCTCCAGCGTCGGGGACTTGGAACGCGCTGCCTCCCCGGCCGCGGCCGTCAAGTCGTCCAACGCGTCCGGGAGGCGGCCCATGGTCCGGAGAACGGCGGACCGATCGAGGTAGGTTCGGGCCAGCCACTCCGCGTCGCCGCTCGCGGTGAACCGTTCGACGGCTTCGGTCAGGAGGCGACGAGATAACACGAGGCCGTTCGGATCCAAGAGGCGCACGAGGTGGGCCCGGTCCAGGAGGGATTGACCTTCCAGGCGAGCGTCTCCGGCCAGTCGGGCGAGCTCGGCCGCGGCATGGTGGTGTTCCTCGGCCGCGGCGGGATCGGCCAGACTCCATGCGGCGACGCCGAGCGCCCGATGGGCGACCGCGAGCCACCGCAGCTCGCCCTTGATCTGATACGCACGAAGCGACCGCTCGGCCGACACGCGCGCGTTTTCAGCGTGCGTCCAAAGGTCGGGCCGGACCTCCGGTACGAAGAGTTGCTCGAGCGGAGAGGGCCGCATCGGTCCGGTCTGCGCGGGATCGCGCAGCGCGTCCAACACCTGGACCGCTTCCTCAACCTTCCCAATCCGACCGAGGACATGGCCGAGGGCAATCCGTACGATGCGCTCGGATTCGGGGCGCGACGACGGGAGCTGCCAGAGAGTGTCCAGCGCCCGCTCGAGGTACACTCGCGCCTCGTCGTAGGCGTATTCGCGCATAGCCACGTCGGCCGCCCGGCGGTTGTAATCGACCGAAGGGACCGTCTCCCCTGAGAGGTGGTAGTGGAAGGCGATCTCGAAGAGTTCCGGACCGGCCGCACGGGCACCGATCTCGAGCGCCCGGGCGACGTTCCGATGCATTAACCGCCGTCGGCCATCCGGAAGCTTGGTGTAGAGTTCCTGCCGCATCGAGGGCGCGGCAAACTCGTACCGGTGCGGACCACGACGGCGAAGTCTCCCATCCTCGACCAGAGGGGCGATAAGCGGCTCGAGCACGTCCGCCGATCGACGGTGCAGCGTCCGGGCCACGACGGCGAGGTCGAACTGGCGCCCGATCACGGCCCCGTAGGTGAGTATTCGCTGGGCCTCCTCGGGAACGCGACCGGGCCGGAATAGAGGTCCGGCGAAGCCCTCAGCCGGCTCGCCCGGACTCTCGGGAGAGGGGACCGCCTCCTTGTAGCGCCGAGCCAATTGCTCGATGGCGGCGGGGATCCCCTTCGAACGCTGATGAACCGCCTGAACATACTCGGGGGAGGGGCGCGGGTCTGGCCGAGTGTCTCGAATGGCCTCTGCGGTTTCGTCGAGAGACAATCCCGAGAGCGGAACGACCTCGACGTTGAGTCCCTTCGTCAGCGCCTCGATGACCGCCCCTCGCGCCCCGCCCGAGGACGTCTCAGGGTCAAAGGTCGCCACGAGGATCACTCGGCGGTCGCGCGGGCCGCTGGCAACGTGCCGGAGGAACTCGAGAGAGTCGCGGTCCGCGTGATGAAGGTCGTCGACGGCTACGAGCACGGGGCTAGTTCTTGACTCTCCAAACAAAACTCGCTCAAGCTGGGCATACAGGAGCCGCCGGCCAAGGTCAATCAGCGAGCGTTCTACGTCGAACAATCTGAGTATGCGCTTCTCGACGGGGGTGTCCTCATCCGGCAGGACTGCGACCGTGGGGAAACCAGACACTACACTCGCTTGGTCTCCGGCGACCAACCAAAGTGGCAATCCCGATTTGCTGTCGGCCGGCCCCGGCTCGACCGTTTCGGAGGCCTCTCCCGTTAGCAAATCCCGCACGACGTCGTACGGGACGGGGGTATCTCGAGGCACCGCCCTGGCCTGCACGACGCGGAATCCGCGGCCCCTCGCCCGGTGAATCGCGGCGTCGAGTACGGCCGACTTACCCAACCCCGTCGGAGCGGAGATCAGGATGACTCGGCTCTCGTCCCGCTCTACTGCGTCGAGCGCCGCGGCTATGAGGGCAAGAACCGACGATCTCCCATGGAGCGGAACCGCGCTCGAGCGGCTCCTATCTACTTGCGCGACCACACCCGGGTGTCGCTTTCAGCCCT
>JBARJD010000004.1:0-3833 GCA_049800095.1 Thermoplasmata archaeon
GCTTTAAGGTCCCCGGAAGGTCCGCCTCGGCGTGCCCGCCTGCCGCCACCGGCCGGTCCGGAAGTCGATCTTTGACCCGGTCCACGGAATCATCGCGGTGGAGGGAGCGCCTCTCGAACTGATCGGAAGCTCCCCTTTCCAGCGGCTATGGGGAATCCGCCAGACCGGATTCGCGCACCTGGTATT
The DNA here is from genome assembly GCA_049800095.1 of Thermoplasmata archaeon. Classification (GTDB taxonomy): domain Archaea; phylum Thermoplasmatota; class Thermoplasmata; order Lutacidiplasmatales; family UBA184; genus JAKIWV01. The sequence goes on from JBARJD010000004.1 coordinate 187, forward strand.
TCCCGGGGCGAATCATACCCGACTCGAGCATTCGCTCGGGGTTTTCTGGGTAACGCGCCAGATGGCCGAGCACCTCGGAATGTCGGCGGAGGAGTCTCTCGCGGTCTCGGTTGGCGGACTCTTGCACGACCTGGGGCACGGCCCGTTTTCGCACACGTTGGACCCCACTTCCCACGAAGTGCTCGGCTTCGGACACGAGCGCATCTCGCGAGCCTGGATCACTGGCGAGTCGCTCGAAAATATCACGGAGCCGAGCGCCCTGGACGCCGGTTCGATCCCGGAGATGCTCGCGAAGGCCGGGATTTCCCCCCGGTTGGTCGCCGACCTGGTCGACCCGGCACCGGGTCGGGACGCCCATCCGTCGCTCCGGGCGATGTTGCACGGCGCCATCGACGCCGACCGGATCGACTACCTCCAGCGGGACGCCCACTACACCGGCGTCGCGCACGGGACGATCGACGCGGCCCGGCTCCTCGACACCGTCCGGGAGAGAGGCGGACGATTGGTGTTCGCGGAAAAGGGACGGAACGCCGTCGAAGGGTTTCTCGTTGGACGGGCACTCATGTACTCTTCGGTCTACTTCCACAAGACCGTCCGGAGCGCCGAAGTGATGGCGCAAAGCGCCCTCGAGCGTCTTCCGGAGTATCCGGATATTCCGCATGCTGTCTTCGGCATGACCGATGGTGAGTTCCTCGCGTATCTGTCCGCGGTGACCGGCCACAGTGCGGAGATGGTCCGCCGTTTCCGGTCCCGCCAACTCTTCAAGCGCGCCCTCGCCTGGCGAGAGGTTCCGTCGGGCGTCGGCCCCGCCGTTCGTCGGTTACTCGCCCGGCCGTCGGAGCGCCGGGCGCTCGAGGACCGTCTGGCCGACCGGTTGCATCTGCCCCCCGGCACCGTCCTCCTCGATTTGGCGGGTCTCTCGTCGCGGGCGGTGTCGGGGGACTGGGCCGAGGTCGGACTACTCGGGGACCGGCGGGTGAGCTATCCGTTCCGCGCGCCGAGCGTTTGGCGCGACCTCGCGATGCGGCCCCCCACGGCCTGGAAAGTGTCGGCCTATGTTCCGCCGGACCGACGCGCCGTGGCGGAACGCCGGCTCGATGGGTTACTGCGGAACGCTCTCTGAGCGCCGTGCGATAGCCGGTCGTGACCCGATTACGTTCGGGTTAGCCCCGCCCCATCTAGGCACACCGTCAAATCCCCCTTGCTTCTCGCGAAGCACCAATCCGAGGGAGTTCAGTCGATGGAGATGCAACCGGGCCAGATGGCGTACGACCGAGCGAGCACCGTTTTCTCGCCGGACGGCCGCCTATTCCAGGTGGAGTACGCGCTCCAGGCGATCCAGATGGGCGGCACCGCCGTCGCGGTGACGTACCCGGACGGAGTTGTCTTCGTAGCGTTCCGAAACCTCCCGAGCAGCCCCCTCGCCCGGTCGGCCTCGATCGAGAAGAGCTTCGCGATCGACACCGGCATCGGCTGCGTGACCGCCGGCCTCATCGCCGATTCCCGGATTTTGGTCGACCATCTCCGGCTGGAGGCGCAGCGGCACAAGATCCTCTACGGAGAGACTGCACCGTACCCCACGCTGGCCGCCGCGCTCGGTACGTTCCTGCAGCAGTTCACCCAGTTCGGCGGCACCCGCCCGTTCGCGGTGTCCATCCTTCTGGGAGGCTTCGGCGCCCATGGCCCCGGCATCATCGAGCTCGACCCAAGCGGCGCCACCATCGGCTGGAAGGCCTACGCGATCGGCCGGAACCGCCGGGCGGTGGCCGATTTCCTCGAGCAGAAGATCGATGACGTCAAGGACGAGGAGAGCGGATTCAAGCTCGCGGTCGCCGCAGTCGCCGAAGGGTCGACGACCCCGTTCCCGGCCGAAGCGTTGGACGTCTCGTTCCTCGAGGCCGATAAGGACCTGCGTCGACTCACGACCCCCGAAGTCGCGAAGCGTGTCCAGGGCCTGTCGTTCATCGGCGAGCCGGAGCGGAACCCTCGCAGCAAGGGCGCCTAGGCGGGTCCCGGGGCCAATCGGGGGCCGCCCTGCGCCGCGTCGGCCGCGTCCATTTCGCGGCGCAGGCCCATCCTCCGACGGGTGCGGTGGTAGGTCACCGCGAAGCGGTGGGCTTCGTCCCGGACCGCCCGCAGCAGCAGCATCGGCGGGCCGTTTGGGTTCCGAGTAACCGGTCCCTTCCGGTCGGGGAAGTACAGCTCCTCCTCCCGCTTCGCGAGACCCACGACGGGAACCTCCTCGGCCAGTCCCAACTCTTCCACGACGCCGAACGCAGCGGCGACCTGGCCCGCGCCGCCGTCGATGAGTAGCAGGTCCGGCAACTTCTCCGACTCCGCGAGCAGCCGCTGGAGCCGCCGGCGAACGACCTCGGCCACCATCGCGAAGTCGTTCGTTCCCTCAACCGTGCGGATCTTGAACCGCCGGTAGTCGTCCTTGAGGGGCCGGCCGTCCTGGAAGACCACGAGGGAACCGACCGCCTCCGAGCCTTGAAAGATGGAGATGTCCACGCCTTCGATCCGACTCGGCAGGCGCGGGAGGCGGAGCAGGTCCATCAACGCTTTCAGCACGTCCCGCGGGACGGCGAGCGGCGCCGCCTGGTCGAGGGTGCTCGTCGCCAATCGGGTGGCGAGACGCGCCAGGGAGGCCGGCCGACCTGTCGGGGCGAATCGAACCTCGATCCGACGGTCTTTCTGCAACCACTCGACCGCTTCATCGATTCCCGCCGGCTTCGGGCCGGCGATGTAGATCCGGGATGGCACGACCGTCTGCTGGCCATAGTACTGCGTGAGGAACTGCCGGAGCAGCTCGCCCGGCTCCGGCGGGTCGTCGGCGGGGAAGCCCATCACATGCGGCTCGCTCTGCCGGACCTCGCCCTCCTCGACCCGGAGGAGTCCGACCGCGACCTGCAACGTGCCGGGGTTCCGGGGCAGGGCCACGGCCAGGATGTCCACACGGCCACCCCCGGGACCGATGACATGTTGTCGTTCGTCGAGGGAGCGGAGGCCCCGCAGGGCATCCCGGAGCCGGGCCGCCCGCTCGAACTCCTGCTCCCGGGCCGCGGCCTCCATTTGAGCCTTCAATGAGGCGGTGATCCCCTTGCCGTGGCCCCGAAGCGCGGCCACCGCATCGTCGACCTGCGCCCGATAGGCCGTCCGGTCGACGAGCCCGATGCACGGCGCAGTGCACTGTTGGAGATAGTAGTAGAGGCACGCGCGTTTCGGGAGCCGAATGCATCGCCGGATCTGGAACGTTTCGGAGAGGAGCCGGGCGACGCTCCGCGCCTCTCGGGCTCCGGTATAGGGTCCGAACAGCATCGTCTCCCGGCCCCGGCGGGGACGACGGACGACCAGGATCCGGGGAAACGGCTCTCCCATGGTGACGGCGATGTACGGGTAGCTTCGGTCGTCCTTGAGCAGCGTGTTGTAGGGCGGCTGGTACTGCTTGGTCAGCGTCGCTTCCAGGAGAAGCGCCTCTCGCTCGTTCGCAGTGGGCACGAACTCGACGCTCGTGCTCCGTCCGAGAATCCACTCGTCCTTTTCGACCCGTACTTTGAGGTGGTCGAGCACGCGCCGGCGGAGATGCTTCGACTTGCCGACGTAGACCACCTCGCCGTCGGCACCGCGGAACAGGTAGACCCCCGGAG
>JBARJD010000005.1:0-7442 GCA_049800095.1 Thermoplasmata archaeon
GGCCTCGCCGCTCTGGGCCACCGCGAGCTCCCGATCGATCGACCAGGTGGGGCCCCAGCGGCCGTAGTCGAACCGCGGGTCCGCCAGGATCGAGACTTCGATCGGGCCGCCGCGCGCGCGCAGCTGACGGACGATCCGGGGGTCGCCACCGAGGTTGGTGCCGGGGGGTCCCATCGGCATGAAATCGGTCACGGTAAGGGCGACCCCGGGCCGAAGCTCGAAGAAGGTCGTCAGCACGTTCGTTCCCGTGACGTACTGGTGATGCGAGACGTACCGCTCGGTCGGCGCGAGCCGGTGCGACCCGCCGGCCCGGCGGTCGAGAAGACGGGCGAACACGCTCGGACTATCGAAGCGGGGCAAGCAGGCCCAGTCGATCGACCCGTGCCGGGAAACGAGGGCCCCGGTCTTCTCGTTCCCGATGAGTCCGTAGTCGGTCAGCGGCAGCCACGGCTCGCCGGATTTGGAGGCATCGACCGGCGCCACGGAGGCCGGCGCACGCGCCTGATCAACCGGCGGGGCGGATCCTTCTACGGTCATGCGTGATGGGCTCCGGGGTCAGCGCTTGACTCCGCGCCCTCGGTCGAGGACCTCGGTCACTCGCTTGTTAACTTCGACGGTGATCGTATCCCGGTCCTCGGGGCGCCGGAGCATTACGATCAGCGTGAGCTCGGTCGATTGCGGCGTCCGCGCCTTGGTCGTCAGGATCGGCGGAAAACGACGGTCGAGCCGCGTGCGCAGCTTCGAGAGCGTTTTGAGCAGGTCGCTTTCAAAAGCCGCGAGGTCGACGTTTCCGCCGAGCGAGATAGGGATGACGACCTCCTTCCAGGCCTGCGGGGAGGTGTTGACCACCACGTCCCGGATCATCGCCGCGTTGGGGACCGAGATCAGCTGCTCTTCGTCGGAGAGCAGAATGGTCGTCATCGCGTTGATCTCGATGACCTTGCCCGAGTACCCCTGGACCTTGATTGTATCCCCGATGCGGAACGGTGTGTAGATGTCGGAGAAGTACTTCGCCCCGAAGTTGCCCAGAGGCTCGCGCAGCGCGATGAGGATCGTTCCGGCGAGGAACGCGATCACAAGGAGCAGGATGGCCGGGTCCAGGCCCAGCGCTTGGAGGGCCAACGTGCCGCCGATCAGGACGATCACAATGACGCCCAGCCGTCGAGCGGCGGCAGCCCCTTGCGGGGGGCTCTGCTGCAGGAGGCGCCCGATCAGGCTGCTCACGACCCAGGCGACGAAGATGGTCAGGAGGACGATGACGACGACTCCGAGATACGGGACGAAGGCATCCCAGACCGCGGTGAATCCAGCCATCTAGGCCTCGGTGACCTCGGCGAGTAGCTCTCCCTCGGCCTTCTCGGCGGCGTCGAGCGAGCACTGCTGAGAGGCCGTGCGTCCGTTGCGAGCCAGTCGAGCGCGCAACGCCGCCGAATGGGCGCCCAAGAGGAGCCGCATCTTGTCGGCGAGCGCCGGTGGGTCATCCGGGTCGAACAAGAGACCATTCTTCCCGTCCCGGATCAGCTCGGCGATGCCCGAGCGCACGGTGACGATCGTGGGCTTCCCGTGGAGCCAGCTCTCGACGGCGACGAGCCCGAACCCTTCTCGAATCGAAGGCAGGATGGTGAAGCGACACCGCTCATACAAGGAATCGAGGTCCTCTTGAAGCAAATGGCCGGTGAAAACCACTCGACCTTCCAGATGGGCAGCCTTGACCATCTCCTCCAGGTGGGCCCTCCAGGTGGCCGACTTGGAGAGCCCGAGGCCGCTCGCCGACCCGGAGAAGCTCCCGTTGCCGACGAGGACGAGCTTGAGGTCCGGGAATTCGCCCGCGAGAGACGCAAACGCGTCGATCGCCCGATCCTGCCCCTTGATGGGGTCCATGCGGCCGACCACGAGGGCGATATCGTCCTGGGGGGTGAGGCCGAAGCGTTCGGCCACCGCGGCCACCTGGGCCCGACTCGGGCGCGTGTAGTCGGCGGGATCGACGTACGGGTACAGTCGCAGGATGCGCTCGTTCGGCCCAAGGGCCGTCAGGGATTCGGCGTAGCGTTGGGCACTGACGATGATCACGTTGTAACTTTTCAGATAGGTCATCAGCAACGATCGCCACTGTTCCGGAATGACCGCCACGTCGAACGGGATGTGCCAACGGAAGATCTTCGGCTTCAGCGTGCCGAGCATGTGCCCGACCGGCAGCTGCTGGAAATCGTGGACGTAGAATGCATCGAAGTCGTGTTCGTCGTCCAGCTTCTGGATGAGCTCCGCCGTGAACCGGTTATAGTAGGCATACTCCGAAAACGCCTCGCTCCAGAACAGGTCGTCATGGGGCTCGGCGGCGTCAATCTCGTGGATCCGTCCCCAGATGGCCTCCTTCACCTGCCCATAGCCCCCCATGCGCTCGCTTCCGATGGAGACGTTATGGAGGGTCAACGCCCGCAACCGAACCGTCCGGGGCCCGTGGGGGTTGAACGCCACCCAATGGACGTCCTCGAGCACCTTCTTTTCGACGAGGCGTCGGACCAGAGGGTAGACCATCCGGGTCACTCCCCCGGGCGAGTACCGGTAATCGACCCCCTCCCGGAGGCCTTCGAGACCGTTGGCGCCACCCGTTGCAGAATCGCGGAGACTCGCTTCCGGAGAGCTAAGGAACTGTATCAGCGGGGTTTGCGTGTTGATGCAGATGGACAGTGGGGCCATGGGGGACTCCTCCCGCGCTACGCTTCCGTGAGGCCCCGTTATAGCATATTCTGTGCCCACGCTGGAAGACCGTGGGCCGTACAGGGGTTATCCGGCTTTCGCGCGCAGAGATGGGGCACTTCACCGATGGATATACGCTCAAGGAACATGGGCCGTGGCCCCCCTCGGGCACTGCTCGCAGAAGTCCGGCCGACCCGTCGCGCGCATCGATGATTCGATGATCGACGGATCGTTGGGTCCCCACAGTGTGTTTTGCCAGTTAGAGTTAGCAATTATGCGTTGGACATAGATTGATGTAGGTTGGGACGGAGGCGGGAGCGGCCAGTCCCCCGAGGCCCTGCTCGACGTGGGGCTTCCGCGGCGCGCCGAAACAAACGGGCCCGGAGGAAACACTGCAAACTGTTCCCAGGCCGTTTGCGGGTCGTTTCCTCGGCCTGATCGGCGGCGCCCTCATGATCGTCGGAGGAGTCGTGGCAGCGGTATTCGGTACCGTTGACTTGGTGCTCCGTCATACGCTCGGCGCTACGAGCGCGCTGGGCGAGGCCACCGCTCTCGCGTTCATCGGTGCCCTGCTGTTCGTCCTCGTGTACCCTCGAGCGGCGGAGCCGCCGCGCCGGCTGGTCGCGAAGGTCATCCCGTTGGTGCTCTTTCAGAGGTCCGGGCCGGAGCCGCCCGGGGTTCAGGGAAAATGCGCTCTCCCGCGTGGGAGCCATCTGGGCCCAGTCGCTCCCAACGCGGTAGTGCATACCGCGGGCCTCGGCGATTTGAACCGAGTTCGCTCTCGCATGGCCTCGGTTCGGGGGAACGCCCCCCATGCCTCTGTCCGCCACCGCTGACGGCGGCGCGGAACCTCTCTTCCAGCAGAGGGTCAGGTCCCGGCGCCCAGCGTCCGTGAAGCGGGATGCCTCAGGTCCTCTAGGATCACGTGGGCCGCATTGTGGCCGGGCGCCCCCTTGACGCCGCCGCCCGGATGCGTGCCGGCGCCGCACAGATACAGCCCATCGACCGGGGTTCTGTAATGGGCCCATCCCAGGAGGGGCCGGAAGGAGAGCATCTGATTCAGCGTCTGGTCGAGGTGGGTCACATTTCCCTCGGTGAAGCCGATGAGTTTCTCGAGGTCGAGGGGGGTGAGCGCCTCCAGGTGGAGGATCCGGGCCCGGGTCCCGGGAGCGTAGGTCTCCAGCACGCGAAGCGCGTTCTCGACGGCCGTTTCCTTGAGGTCGTCCCAGCTCCCGCTCGCGAGGACGTACGGGTTGTACTTCGCGATGATGCTGAGCGTGTGGACCCCCTTGGGGGCCATCGTGCCATCCCAGGCGGTCTGGCAGAAGATGCTGAGCGGCGGCTCCTCTGGTAATCGGCCCCACTTCGCCGCGTCGTAGGCCTTTTGGAGGTAGTCGAGGGAGGGACCGACGTCGGTCAGCGCCTGGTGCTGCGGCCCGATTTTCTTGCCGGGCAGCGCGCGGAAGTCGAGGGGGCCCTTCATCGCGAGGTTGATCTTGAGCGACGTTCCGAAGGCCCGTAGTTTCGAGATCCGGTGGGTGAACGACTCGTCGAGCGTTCCGGGCTCGATCAGGTCCAGGAACGTACGTTTCGGGTCCGCGTTCGAGACCACCACCCGGGCGGCCACCTGCTTCCCGTCGGAGAGCTCCACCCCAGTCGCCTTCCCTTTCTTTACCAGGATACGACGGACGAGCGCGTTCGTTCGAACGGTTCCGCCGGCGCGGCGGAACGACGAGACGAGCGCTTGGGAGACGGCGCCCGTTCCTCCGACGGCGTAGTTGTACCCCCGCTTGCCGAGCGCCATCGCGAGGATGTACGACGTCCCGATGGTGTCCGGGCCCATGCTGGTGTTCAGGACCCCGTTCATGGCGTAGGCGCCCCGCACCTCCTCCGACTCGAACGTCTCGGTCAGGAGGTCGGCGCAGTTGGTCAGGAGGATCTGGCGGGCCACCTCTTCGAACTGCGTCCCGTCGAAGAAGCTGAGGAGGTCGTTGAGCTCCGGCGGGGGACTCAGGAGCAGGGGCTCGATCGTCTCCACGAACTGACGCAGGAACTGGGAGAACTTGGGAAAGGCCGCGGCGTCTTTCTTGGAGAAACGCGCCAGCTCCTTCTGGCAGCGGGCGTCGGCGAGGTACGTGAACAGATGTCGACCGCTCGGGAACGGAGCGAAGTTCTGGGGGTCAACGGGGTGGAGTTCGAGGCCGTTGCGGACGAGCTCCAGGTCGGCAACGATCTTCTCCATCATTCCCGGAACGTAGCTGGCCCGGGAGACCCGGATCCCCGGCCAAAGTTCCTCCGTGATCGTGGCGCCGCCCGGGATCGACCGCCGCTCAAGAACGCAAACCTTGTAGCCGGCCCTCGCCAGGTAGGCTCCGCAGGTGAGCCCGTTGTGACCGGCACCCAAGATCACGACATCGAAGTCGGGCATGCCCGGCCGACCGCGGTGGCAGCCATATCAGTTTCGAGATTGGCGGGGAGCGCCTCGGTTCACCCGAACTGGCCCTTCGTGTACCCTTCCGTCAGCCGTTCGTGGGGGGAGCGGAAGATCGTCTCGGTGCGGTCGAATTCGACCAGCTTCCCCAGGTAGAAGAAGGCCGTGAACTCCGAGACCCGCAAGGCCTGGGCCAGGTTGTGGGTGACGATGAGGATCGTGTATTCGGGCCGCAGCTTGCGGATCAGCTGCTCGACCTTCGTCGTGGCCATCGGGTCGAGGGAGGAACAGGGCTCGTCCATGAGCAGCACCTCGGGCTGGACCGCCAAGGCCCGGGCAATGCAGAGGCGCTGCTGTTGGCCCCCGGACAGGCTGGTTCCCGGGGCGTCGAGGCTGTCCTGCACCTCCTCCCACAGCCCGGCGTGCACCAACGCGTCGACGACCCCGTCGTCGAGCTCTTCCCGACGGTGGACGCCGAGGAGGCGGAGGCCCGCCGCGACGTTCTCGAAGACCGACATGTTGGGAAACGGGCTCGGCTTCTGGAACACGATGCCCACGCGACTGCGCAGCGTGACGGTGTCGAGCCGGGCGGTGTCCCTTCCGTCGAGCAGGATCTGTCCCGTCGTGCGCCCCCCGGGGACCTCTTCGTGGAGGCGATTCAAGCAGCGGAGGAAGGTTGATTTACCGCATCCCGACGGCCCGATGATCGCCGTGACGGCCCCTTCGGGAAAGCTGAGCCCGATCTCGTAGAGGACCTGGCGAGAGCCGTACCACGCGCCCAGGTCGACCACGCGGACCTTGTCGGCCATCTCAGCCGTCCCCTTCCGCGCCCGCCGTCCGGGGGCGGAAGGCGAGCCGGGCCGCGAGACTGACCACGAGCATGATTCCCAATAGAACGAGCGCGGCACCCCACGCATCCTCTTGCCAGTTCGCATAGGTCGTTTGGAAGTAGGTGTAGATGTAGGGCGCCATGGCCGCCACCGGCGAGTTCCAGCCTTGGAACCAGTAGTTGCTCGTCCCGGCGGTCAGTACGAGGGCGGCGGTTTCTCCGGCGGCGCGGGCCACCGCGAGCAGCGTGCCGGTGACGATCGCGCTGGAGGCGCAGCCCAGAACGATACGGAGCGTCACTCGGTGACGGGGGAAGCCGAGGCCGAGCCCCGCCTCGCGGAGGCCCGGCGGGACGAGCCGGAGGGCCTCTTCCGTGGAACGCGTCACGATCGGGATCATCAGGATGCTGAGCGCCGCGGCGCCGGCCAATCCGGTATTCACGAGGTCCCGGTCGCTCGTGAACACGACCACGTACACGAACAGCCCGATCAAGATCGATGGGATGCCCGTCATCACTTCCGTGAGGAAGCTCACGAGCCGAGAGAAGCGTCCCCGGCCGTACTCGGACAGGTAGATTCCGGCGAAGAGGCCCGCCGGGACGGCGATGATCGAGGCGAGCCCGACCAGGATAAGCGTACCCTCGATCGCGGGTCCAATGCCTCCGAGTGGGCAACTCCGGGCCGGAGTCGTCGCGTTCCCGGCGAACGGGTTGCAGCCCACGGGGAGCTCCGACGTGTAGAAGGACGGGTGGATCACCGCGGCCCCCCCGTTCGAGATGGCGGTCTCGACGATCGTCGCGAGCGGAAGGATGGCCAGCACGAAGAGGCCGAGCGTCAGCCCGACGACCAGCCATTGGGTCCGGCGCCGGCGAGGCGCCCGGCGAACGAGCCAGCCGCGGATGCGCTCTCGCCTCGGTCCGATCGACCCACTGGCGCCCGTGAAGGCCGGTTCCACCGACCTCGGGGGCCCTGTACGGGGAGTGACCCCGGCCGCCGGCCCGCCTCCGGTGATCCGGTGAGCCCATCTGCGGAGGAAGAACGAACGCGACCCGCCCCGTTCGGAGCCGGTCAGCGTCCAGATCAACAGGCGGGCGAAGGAGTTCACGGCGAGGCTGATCAGCAAGAGCAGCAGACCGATCTCGACGAGCGCGCTCACCTCGAGCGGAGCGGCTTGGCCGAGCTCGTTCACGATGAGGCTCGCGATCGTCTGCGCCGGAGAGAACAACGACGTGGGCAGCGCGTACCGGTTCCCGATCACCATCGTGACCGCGATCGTCTCGCCCAACGCCCGGCCGAGCCCGAGCATCGCCGCGCCGAGGATTCCTCGGCGGGCCGGGCCCAGCACCGCGAGGCGCGTGGCCTCCCAGCGCGTGGCGCCTAGGCCCAGGGCGGACTCGCGGTGGATCCGGGGGACGGCCCGAAGGGATTCCCGCGAGATCGCCGCGATCGTCGGGAGGATCATCACCGCGAGGACGATGCTCGCCGTG
>JBARJD010000006.1:0-16331 GCA_049800095.1 Thermoplasmata archaeon
GCGTAAGATCTTCGAAAAGGGCGACACGGCCCGCATCGAGATGCGCGGCGGCCGAATCCAGAACCTTCGCACCGGCGCAACGGTCCAGTTTCCTCCCCTTCCGGCCCATCTCCTCGAACTGCTCGAAGCCGGGGGTCTCGTCGAGAAGGTGAAGCGAGAGATCCAGGCCGGCGCGACGGTGTCGCCTCGATGAAGGGGTCCGGGTATCGCATCGCTCTGTTGCCGGGCGACGGGACCGGCCCCGAGGTGATCCACGCGGGCCGTCGTGTTCTCGACGCCGCCGCCGAGGGCTCGGCCGCTCCGTGGACGCTTGAGGAATATCCGGCTGGCGCGCTCTACTATCGAGACCACGGGCAGGAGTGGGCCCCCGGTGCGGAACAGGCGGCCCGGTCCGCCGACGCGATCCTCCTCGGGGCGGTGGGGTGGCCCGGCGTGTCGCTCCCGAACGGGGACATTGCCGGGGCGGGGCTCATCTTCGGACTCCGTTTCGGCCTCGACCTCTTCGCCAACGTTCGTCCCTGTCGGCTGTATCCCGGCGTCCGCCACCGCGTTAGCGGGAAATGGAAGGAGGTTTGGACGCCCGAGAACGTCGATTTCGTCATCGTTCGCGAGAATACCGAAGGATTGTATACGCCCATCCGGGGCGCTCTCACACGCGGGGGCGAGACCGAAGTGGCGGTCGATACGCGCGTCATCACGCGCAAAGGCGCGGAGCGAGTGATCCGCTACGCGTTCGACCTCTCCCGCCGGCGTCCCCGGGGCGCACCCGAGGACCACCGGCGCCGGGTGACCTGCGTCGACAAGGCGAACGTGCTCCGAGGCTGCCAGTTCTTCCGAGAGGTGTTCGAGAAGGTCGGAGCGGAGTATCCGGACATCGAGCGGGAGTATGCCTACGTCGACGCCTTCACCCAGTGGATGGTACGAAACCCCGAACATTACGACGTCGTCGTCACGACGAACATGTTCGGGGATATCGTGACCGACCTAGCGGCCGTCTTGCAGGGGGGCATGGGATTCGCCGCCGGAGGCAACATCGGCACCGACCACGCCATGTTCGAGCCCGTTCACGGCTCCGCCCCCAAGCACGCCGGAAAGAACGAGATCAACCCGTTCGCCACTTTCTCCGCCATCGAGATGATGCTCCGGTGGCTGGGGGAGCGCCAAGAGGATGCCCGGATGACCACCCAAGCCGATCGCATCGAGCGGGCCATCGCGCAGGTGCTGGCCGGCGGTTCGGCCCGCACGTACGACCAAGGCGGCACCACGACGACCTCGGAAGCCGGCGACCGGGTGGCCGAGGCGATTCGGGCCGGGGACCGTCGATGACTGAGGTCCGAGAGGTTGCGATCGTCGGCGGGGGCTTGACCAAGTTCGGCATCCGATCCGCGACGTGGACCGAGCTCGCTCAAGAGGCCGGCGAGGTGCTCTTCCGGGCGGTCCCCAACCTCGAAGCGTCCGCCGTGGACAGCCTCTTCGTCGGCGCCGCGGAGCCGGAGCGCTTCGCTTTCCAGTCGCACGTCGCCCCGCTGGTGGCCGAGCAGATGGGTCTCGCTCCGCATCGGATCGTCCAACGGAACGAACTCGCCTGTGCGTCGGGGCAGTCCGCCATTCGGAGCGCCTACGCGGCCATCCGGGCAGGACTGTCGGACGTAGCCGTAGCTGTCGGTGTCGAGAAGATGAACATCCCCTCGATGGCGGAAGCGAATTCCGCCATGGCCTGCGTCCTGGACCGGCCCTGGGACGCCGCCCATGGCCTGACCGCGCCGCCGTTCTTCGCGATGGTCGCGCAGCGGCACATGCTCGAGCACGGGACCACCGACGAACACCTCGCCGCCGTCTCCGAAAAGAATCACCGGTTCGCTAACGCCAACCCGGTCGCTCAGTTCTACGAGAAGAGGTTCGATAGGGAGAAGTTGCTCCGGCTGCCGCTCGTCGCTCCTCCGCTCCGTTTGGGCGATTGCTCCTCGATGACCGACGGAGCGGGCGCGGTGGTCTTGGTCGCCGAGGACCGGGTCCGGGACTTCACCGACACCCCGGCCTGGATCCGTGGTACCGGCCAGTACGCAGATTTCCACAACCTCGCGAACATGGAGTCGCTGACGGACTGGACCGGCCTGACCCGCTCGTCCCGGGAGGCCTTCCGGACCGCGGGGATTGGTCCCACCGACCTCGACTTCGCCGAATTGCACGACTGTTTCACCATCTCCGAACTGATCGAATACGAAGCGATCGGACTGTGTCCGAAGGGCGACGGAGGAAAATTCGTGGCGGACGGCCGGTCGGACCTCGGCGGCGACCTCGTGGTCAACCCCCGGGGAGGCTTGCTGGGCTGCGGACACCCCCTCGGCGCCACCGGCATCGCCCAGGCGGTCGAGGTGTCCCAGCAGTTCGGGCACCAGGTGGACCCGTCACGGCAGGTCCCGGATCCCGAGTGGGCGATGGTTCACAACCTGAGCGGGAGCGCGAACGTGCACTCCGTCATGATTTACCAACGTGGGGGGTGAATCCTGCGAGCGCGATGGTCGAGGCGGCGGAGCGGAAGGCCAGCAAGCTGCGCAAGCGGCGATCCGCCGGCTCCGCCGCGTCGTCCGCGACGTCCTCGCCCCGGGTGGGTCCCCCCGAGCGGCTACCGTATCTCCTCGATCTCTATCCGCTCGAATCGCCGACCCAGACACGCTTGGCGCCCTTTTTCGAGGCCCTCCACCAGGGGCGCTTCACGACGACCCGTTGCCGAAGGGACGGGAAGCTGCTCTGGCCTCCGCGGGTCGTGTGTCCGGTCTGCCACACCGCCGATCTGGAGTGGGTCGACCTGCCCACCACGGGTCGGATCTACGCCTTCAGCGCTCTTCTTGCCGGCGCGCCGATCGGGCAGGAGTCCGACCTCCCACGGGTCGTCGGACTCGTCGAGCTCGACGGGTCTCCGCTTCGCCTCTTCGGCCGACTGCTCGGCGTCGACTGGCGGGAGTGCCGGATCGGCCTCGCGGTCCGGGTCGAGCCGCTCACATTGCCCGATGGGCGGGCCTACTACGCCTTCCGTGCGACCCCGTAGTCTGGGAGGGGCTCTCCGGCGGCCCCACCGCCGATAAAATTGTCAAAGGTTTTATACCGGCTCCGGACTGCGCGGCCCGCCGGTTCGGGAGATCCGGCCGATGATGGACTCGGATTCTGGCAGTTGGTGGAGCCGCTACGGCTGGACCACCACCATTCTGCTCACGGCGTTTGCGCTGGCGTTCATCCTACGGGTCATCTTTTCGCTCAGCGTCTTCGAGCAATGGGGCTGGCTCTACATCTACGGCGGAGGGTCGGATTCGTTCTACCACTGGCGGGTAACGGAGTTCATCCTGACCAACCATCGGAACCTGATCCAGGATCCGCTGCTGAAGTACCCCCTCGGTGCGATCAACCCCCGGGAACCGCTCTTTGACTGGATGAACGCGATCCTGGGGATCGTCTTCGCGCCGATTTTCGGCGGGAGCGCCGTCAACGCGGCGGCCTTCTTCCTCAACCTCGACCCTCCCCTCTGGTCCGCGCTCACGGTCTTCCCAATCTACCTGATTGGGAAGGAGGTCAGTTCGAAGCGAATGGGCCTCGTCGCGGCGATCACCTATCCGTTCGTCGTGGGGAGCATCCAGGCGGCCAGTCTGGGGTACGCGAACTATCTGACCTTCTACACTTTTTTCATCCTGATCTACTTCTACGCGTACCTTCGTACCGCGAAGATCGTCAGCACGAAGACCTACCTCACGAGCTTTCGGCATCCCCGGGAGTTGCTGGTCGGCCTCCGACGGTTCCTCCGGGAGGAGCGGCGGGCGGTCAAATGGGCGGTCTTCGCCGGCGTCTCGCTGGGCGCATTGGCGCTCGCGTGGCAGGGCTACCCGCTCGCCGTTGCCATCGTGGTGATATTCCTTGGCGTCATCATGGTGGCCGAGCGGATTCGTCGGATCGATTCGGTCAATCTCTACCTCGTCACCTGGATCGCCGGCCTCGTCGGATTCCCGATGGCCGTGCCGTACTATCTGGCCCAGGGGCTCTTCGCCACGTGGTTCGACCTTCCGTTATTGATCTACTTTGGAGCGCTGATCGTTCTCCTGCCCTTCGTCCTCCTCCGTCAGTTCCCATGGGTCGTGACCGTCCCGGTGCTGGTCGGGGTCGTCGTGGTGGGATTGCTCGCCTTCGACCTCGCCGCTCCTGCGTCTTTTCAGACGCTCATCACGGGTCAGGGTTACTTTGCGAAGACACTGATCTACTCCACCGTCGCCGAGGCCCAGGCTCCGTCGTTCGATTCGCTCGTCTTGTCCTACGGGATCCTTACGTTCTTCCTCGCGTTTGTGGGCCTCGGTCTCTTCGCCGTCCAACTGATCCGGAGACGATTCCGCCGGGAAACGGCCCTCTTCGTCGTGTTCGCTATCGTGAGCATTTACCTCCCGATCTCCGCCGCGAAGTTCTTCTACCTCGGTTCGCCGGCCTTCGCGCTGCTACCGGCCGAGGCGATCCTGATCATCCTCGACGTCGCGGGATACGCCCAGCTTCGACGCACGACGGCCTCTCTCTCGGGCTCCCGAGGACAGCTGACAGCGGTACGTCGGTCGTTCAAGGCACGCCACGTGCTCGTGCTGCTCCTCATCGTCGTCCTCCTCGTACCGAACGTGTGGTACTCCATCGATGCCGGCATCCCGTACAACTCGAAGTCGGCGTACAGCACGCAGATCTACGACACGCTCCCCTCCTTCCTCCAGACGAACTCGAGTAATGCTTCGACCTTCTACCTCGGCGCGTCCGGCACCGACCTCGATACGCCCAATCAATACGATGAGGCGGGGTACAACTGGCTCGCCCTCCAAGACACGAATCTCGCGCCAGCGGCCCGACCCGCGTTCATTAGTTGGTGGGATTACGGGTTCCAGGCGATCGCCGAGGGACAGCATCCCTCTGTCGCCGACAATTTCCAGAACGGCATTCCCGCGGCGGGGAATTTCCTCCTCGCGCAGAACGAGTCGCTGGCCATCGGGGTCCTGGCCGTCACCCTCCTCCAGGCCGAGCAGGTGGCCAGCGGATACGCCTACCTTCCGCCGGCCCTCAACAAGATACTGGCCTCCGACGGCGTCAATCTGCCCGAGCTGCATACGCTCCTCGCCAACATCTCCGCCGACGTGCCCTTGGTGGTCGCCCACCCCGAGCGATATCTTCCGGTCAACCCGAACACGCTGACCCCGACGAACGCGATGTTCGACGCGGTGAGTTGGTTCCTCGCGGACAGCCTCTCGGAGAACGGCGTGGCGCAGGTCTACAATGACATTCAGGCGTACACGGGATGGACGATCCGCTACGCGATGGTCGACGACCGGCTCTTTCCCTTCACCGGGACGAACACCGGCATTTTCTACGCGCCGGCGGACCTGACCGGCCGTATCATCGGAGCCGACGGGGCGCCCACGACGTACTACAGCATCGAGGCGGTGGGGTCGGACGGGAACGTCTATCCGGTGAACGACGTGCCCTCGGGCATTTCGGTCGTGAACTACGTCCTCAACCAGCTCGCGCCGTTCTACAACTCCATGATCTACCGCATTTACATGGGCTACAACGGCACCGACATCGGATTGTCCGCGGGAATCCCGGGGCTCGAAGGCTCGCTCACGAGCTACACGCCGGAGCCCGGCTGGATGCTCCAGCACTTCGAGGTCGCCTACCGGACCGCCTACTACTCACCGACCGCCACGACTTCGACGTCCGACTGCGACCTCGCCACGAACCTGCCCCAGGCCGGGGTGCTCGCCGCGAAGACCAACGGCACTCCCAACCTCGGAACGGATTGTTACTTCAACGGCGGCGAGGCGATCTTGGAGTATTACCCGGGTCAGACGTTGTCGGGCACCGTGGCCCTCCCCGACGGAACCCCGGTGTCGGGTGCCCGCCTGACGGTCTACGACGGGTGGCACATCCCGCACCAAACGGTGCTGACGAGCGCCGACGGGTCGTACTCGGTGATTCTCCCTCCCGGGAACGACACCTTGAACGTGACGAGCGGAACCCTGCAAGGACTGGCGCAGAACGGCACGCAACTGCTCGCCTCGATCTCGCTCGACGTAAATCCCGCCCTCGGGTTCAGCATCGACGCCCCGCCGATCTCCCATACGATCATCCTCCAGCCGGGCTCGGTCAACGGGTTTGTGTTCTGGAACGCCACCGGGAACGCCACCTACAATCCCTCGGTCGACCCGGTCGCCGTAGGGGCCAACGTCACGCTCGGCGGGGCAGGACTCCACAACTACACCGCGACCACCGACACGGGCGGCAGCTTCCGCCTGACGAACGTGGCCCCGGGCGAGTACAACATGACCGTCCGGGCCGCCGGCGCGAACTTCTCGGAGGGCCAGGTGGCGGTGCTGCCGGGGGCAGCGGCCAATGCAACGGCCGGCCTGGTGCCTTCCCAACTCAACGGAACAGTGACGCTGGAGACCGGCGCCGCCGCGGTCGGCGCCACCGTGTCGATTTCGGGCTCGACGGGCCTCCTCGAAACGGCCACCTCCAATGCTTCGGGCGGCTACTCCTTCTCCGACTTAGTCCCGGGCAACTACACGCTCAAGGCCCAATCCGGGGTTAACCTGGCGGCGAACGCGACGCCCATCGCGCTCAACGAGACCACGAAATCCGTCACCCAGAACTTGACGCTCATCCCCGTCGTGCCGGTCGACTTCGAGGTGGAGGCGGCGGGGGTCCCGGTGCCGGGCTTCGTGGTTCGCATGACCCCGATCCGGGAGACCTCCGGCCTGACCAGCGGACAGTCTCCGAGGCCTTCCGAGGCGCTAGTGTTCACCACCGACGCGACGGGCTACGTCCACGGCAACTTGCCCGCCGGCAATTATTCGATCTATGGCTACGGCCCGGTGGGCTCCACGTTCCTCGCCGGCTTCGAGAGCGCGTATCTCCCGACCACCGGAACGCGGATACCCGTGGCGCCGCTCGAACTATCCACCGCCGCGTCGCTTTCCGGTACCTCGGCGCCGCCCGCGGGCGTCCCGAGCACCGACCTCAGCGCCACCCAGGTCGCCCTCTACGATCGTGCAGGGAACGAGCTGACGTTCTTCGCGAATTCGAGCGGGGCCTGGTCGGTCATGGCCCCGGTGGGAAACTACAGCGTCGAAGCCTTGGCGGTGGGGGTCTCCAATTCGGCAGCGAACTATTCCGCCGTGGCCTACGTGGACCTCTCCCACTCCACCTCGATCTCGCTGCCGTTGACCCCCGCCTTCCGGTTCGCCACTAGCGTCGGGGCGCTCATCCCGCCCGGCGCCACGTTCTACCCCGCCTCCGCGTCGCAGGTGCACCTCACGGTGAACCCGGCCGGCGCGACGATCAGCACGTTGACCGACCAGAACGGCACGACCAGCTTCCTGCTCCCCCTCTCCGCGCCCGGCACGACGTACTGCCTCGCGATCCAGAGCAACGGATACGGCAGTTACTCCGCGTGCAGCCTCTCGGTCGGCGAGCTATCGGGTCTCACGCGCGTCGTGCTGCCCTTGATCAACGACACGCTGAACGTGGCGGTCTTGGGGTTGCCGTCCGGCGCCTCGTTGCAACTCAACGCCACCTCTCTGGGCACCCCCGCCCAGAACCGGTCCGCGTCGGGCGGCTCGGCGTTTTCGGTATCACTGGTCCCGGGGAACTACCAGATCACCGCTTGGGCTCCCCCCTCGTCCGGGACCGGCGTGCTACTGCCCGCTCAGTCGGTCAACGTGACCCTCCCGTTGGGCGGGATCGCCGTCGACCTGGGGGTGCAGCTCTACCGCCAGGTGACCACGAAGGGCGTGCTGAACCTCCCGTCCGGTGTCCCGGCCTCCGCCGTCAATTTGAAAGTGTACGCGCCTCCGTTCAACTTCACGGTCACCGGATCGGTCTTTGAGAGCGGATTCGTGGTGGCCCCGGGAACCTACTCGGTCTACGGCTCTGCCGTCGTCGCCGGAGTGAACTACTCTTCGCTGAGCCAAGTGAACGTGAACGCGACCGGCGTGGCCACGCCCGCCGTCACGCTAGGCGGTGGAGTGACCCTGTCCGCCACGCTGGTCGGCACCGGCGGGGCTCCCATCAACCTGACGGCGCCGGTGTTCTGGACCGGCCCCGACGGGTCCGAACTCTACTCGGTGGCGGTGGACGGCGCGCTGTCCCTCACGCTCCCCGGGGCCGCGACGTACACTCCGCAACTGAACGTGACCCTGACCACGACCACGAGTGGGATTCTCCGGTACGCGACCTATACCGTGGTCGCCGGAACGGCCTGCGCCGTCGGTACGGGGGCCTCCCAGTGCAACATTCCGCTCACGGTGACGTACCTCGCCGCGGGCATCGCGGGTCGGTTCTTCTGGAACGGCGCTCCGATCACGATCGCCGGCACGGTTCGTCTCATGGGCCCGTTCCCCTCCACGAACATCACGGTCGTGACGACCACTACCGGCAGCTTCACGGCCGCCGTCCTGCCCGGAGTCTATACGCTCTACGCGACCGCGGGCACGGGAGCGGGAGTCCTCGCCAGTCTCCTCTCGGTCACGGTTCCGTTCCCTTCGACGAACGTCACCGTCGCTTTGTCGGCGGCGTGGACCGACACGCTCACTCTGCAGGCGCCGGGCGGCGTTCTATCGTTGCCCACCGGGAACATTACGTGGACCAATTCCGGAGGGGTTTCCTGGACCGCTTCCGGCATCCCGCTGGGCGTCGCTCAGAGCTGGGTCCTCCCGCAAGGAGTCTGGCAGGCGTCGGCCAACGGCACGGTGTCGACGTATGGACGGCCGGTGACGTCGATCGCGAACGCTACGGTATCGCTGCTGAGCGGAAACCAGGCGACCAACCTCGCCCTGGTCCCCCAATACACGGCCGCCGTTGCGCTGGCGAGCCCGCCGCCGAATTCCGCTACCATCCCCGACGGGGGCCGCGCCACGTTCTCCTTTACGGTGCAGAACACCGGGAACGTTCCTGTGACGATACGGTTCTATGGCGACCCCGCGGCGTGGAACTTCACGTTCAGCCCGGCCACCATGACACTCGGCGTGGGGCCAGGAAATTCCTCCGGCGGCGGGACGGTCATGATCAGGGTGCCGTACGGCACGGCGACGAACCACGGGCCGGTGGTGCTCGGCGCCGTGCTCGTGTCGAACCCGACCAAGGTCGTGGGCACGGCCTCGCCGGCCCCGACGGTCACGATCGTGCCCGTCCCCTCGATCGCCGTAACAGCGGGCTCTAGTCCTACGGTAACTCCCGTGACCGCGACGGTCGGCTTTGACGTGCAGAACACCGGCAACACGCCCTATTCGGCTCTGGTGAGCGTCGTCAACTTGGCCCAGCTCGAACAGCTCGGTTGGACCGTGAAGCTGCTCCAGGGCACGAGCCAGGCGGCCTCCTCGATCACGTTCTCGCCGGGGCAATCGCTCCCGTTCTCGGTGGTCCTCTCGACGAACTCGTACGCCCAGCCGCCGGGCTCTGTGGTGGTCTCGGCGCTCGACCTCAACTCGTCCGGGAACGTCATCGCCTCGACCGAACTTTCGGTGCCGACCGGGCTCGTGAGCGCCCCCGCCGGACTCATCGTCAGCGGCCCGAACCTCGGAGCGCCCCCGGTCATCCCCAGCTGGGGTTGGACACTGATCGCCCTCGTGCCGGCGGCCGCCTTCCTCGCGATCGTACTCTCGCTTCGCTGGTGGCGTACCCGCCGGTGGGTCCGGAGGTGAGCTGGGGTGACGACCTCGCGTGATCATCCGGCCCTACACCGTCTCGCGTGTCTGGGCCTGCTGGCCCTCCTCGCGCTGCTCCTCCTGAACGTGCCGTCGCCCTCCCACGCGGCGGCGAGCTATCCCGCCATCACCGAGACGACCACCGGGCCCTCGATCGTGGGCCGGGGCCTACAGGTCCAGTACACCGTGAACGGCTCCGGGGGCCCTGCGGTGGCGCCGAACGGCACGATGGTGGGCAACATCACGTTCAACGCGACGCTCAGCGGGAACAACGTCTCGACCGCATCGATCGCGCCGCCGACCGGCGTGCTCGTGAACGGGGGCGTCATCCTGCGGTTCACCGCCCCGAACCTGACGGAGCAGGTGACGCTCCGCATCGAGCTCACGTCGAGCTACGCCGGCGTGAACGCATCGGCGAACTTCACGACCACGATCCAGGTCGTTGCGCCCTACCTTCTCTCGGGCCTCATCGTCGCGGGGCCGACCACCGTCACCGGGTTCAACATGACCGTCACCGTCGACGGGCTTTCGGTCGGCACGGTCACGGTGCCGACGATCGCCGCGAACGGTTCGTATCACTTCACATTCGATTACGTGCCGCAGGGCGGTCTCGGGGCCGGTTGGCATACGATGGCGGTGTCGCTGGCGCCCGAGCACGGCCTCGTCACTTTCGAGGGGGGGCTCTCGCAGCTCAGCGTGCGATTCTTCATCGTCAGCCCCCCTCCGGACTACGCGATCGATGTGGCCGTCGGAATTGCCGCCTTCGCCGTGGCCGTCTTTATATGGGGCTCGGTGGTGGGCGCGCGCCGTCGGGGCCGGCGGGCCCGCTAGGCCCCCGGAACGAACCGATGATCGCACGTGTCGACCTCCGTTGCTCGTCGTGCGGCCGGGGCCTAGCCGCTCCGGGTGCGACAGCGTTCCTGTGCCCCTCCTGCGGCATCGAAACGATCGGGCGCGATGCCCGGTGCCGTGACCAGAGCGTGCCGTACAAGTGCAAGAACTGCGGCTTCGTCGGCCCCTGAGTCGGAGGTGCGCATGGGCGAGGTCGTGGTACTCTTTCGCTTGATGCCTCACGGCGTCGAGACGGACATGAACGCCTTGGCGGCCGGCGTGAAGGACGCGGTGCCGGACGGCGTGAGGATCCGCGGCATGCAGATCAAGGACATCGCCTTCGGGCTCAAGGCCCTCCTGGTCGCTGCGGCGATGCCGGACGCCGGGGGGATCCTCGACCAAATGGAGGGCGCCCTCGCCAGGGTGCCGGGCGTCGAGTCGGTCGAAGTGATGGAAGAGAGCCTGGTGTAGAGGTTCGGGGCCGTACCCCCACCGGTTCGCACAGGTTCTCGCGGAGGACGAACCCCTCGTATACCAGAGGGCCCCTCTAGGGCACGGTTGCTGTGGCCCCGCGCATCCCAATCCTGCTGCCCCCGGGCGACGTGCCCTCGAGCTCGAGTGGGCCGGTCGGTGCGCCGCGGAATTGACGGAGCTCCCGCGGGGACGCGCGCAAACCCTTTTCTCCCGGACCACTCTCGTTCGCGGGCGGCCGGGATGGGGTAGTCTGGCCTATCCTGGGGGACTGTGGATCCCTCGACCCGGGTTCAAAAGAGGACGGGGCCACCCCCCGTCCCCGGAGAGTCTCGGTCCCGGCCCTACTTCTTCCCGCGCGCCGGCCGCCGGGACCGGGCGGCCGACTTGCGTCCGAGGCGTTCGACCGTCTCGGGCAGATCCGAGAGCGTATGGTCGGCCCACACCGCGCCCCACTTCTTGAGGTCCTTCGGGGTGATGGACCAGCCCGGTAGGCTCGACGCCCGCCCGAGGGCGGTGACGCCGGGCACGGAGGAGGCGGCTTCCATGTCAAACCGAGAATCTCCGACGAGGAACACCGGCACCTCCGGGAACCGTCGCCGGTACTCCGTCAGATGCTCGCGTTTGGTGCCCTGACCGGCACCCAGGACCGACTCGAACCAGTACCGGATCCCTTCCCGCTCCAACAGGAGGTCGGCGATCTCCTTCTCGGCGCCGGTCGAGATGACGAGGGTCCACTTCTCGAGAGAGAGACGTTTGAGGACGCGGGAGATTTCCGGGAACGGGTGCGCCGTTCCGTAGGCCTCCGTGGCCTTCCGTTGATGAAACAGCCTCGCGACCTGGTGACGGTCCGCCGGCGGCACCTCCGGATAGAGCTGGGAAAGCTGCGCCTCGAACGGGAGGCCCGTGGTCGCGAGGTAGTGGATACGCGCTTCCTCCTTCGGGGTTCCGAAGGCCGTTGCAATCACGTCCGCGGCCACCTCGCTGATGTGGTTCAGGTCGTCGAGAATCGTACCGTCAAGGTCGAACACGACGACTCCGCGGGGAACCTGCCGGGGTTCTGGGGGAGGTTCCTCGGGAAGGGGAGAAGGCTCCGGAGTGTCGAGCGATTTGTTTACGAGCACGGGCAGTGGAATCAGCGGTTCCTCGAGGGCCGGGGGAGCCTCGCCCGCAACCGCCGGAGCATCGGGAACGGGGCTCGACGGGCGAGAACGAGACACGTCGCCGTCGAGCCGAGCGGGCAGATAAAGGGCCCCGAGTCCCACCTGTTGGCGCCGCTCTATAAGTCCCGACTCGCTCGCGGGAGTCGGCGGCCACCGGTCTCAAGAAGGGAGTTCCGGACGCCGGGGGAAGCGATGCATCCGAGCGAAGCGATCCGAGGACGGCGCTCCCAGTTGCTCGCCGGGCGCCGGATCATCCTCGGAGTGTCCGGGTCGATCGCGGCCATCGAGGTGCCCCGCATCATTCGGGAACTGATCCGGCACGGGGCCGACGTCCGCGTCGTGATGTCCACCGAAGCGACGCGGCTGGTTACTCCGGAGAGCCTGCGTTTTGCGAGCGGGCATCCGCCGATCCTAGAGCTCTCGGGCGATGTCGAGCACGTGTCCTGGATGGGTCCCGGCGAAAAGCGGGCGGACCTGCTCCTGGTTGCTCCGGCGACGGCCAATACCATCTCGAAGATCGCTCACGGGATCGATGATACGCCGGTCACGTCTTTCGCCTCGGTTGCGTTAGGCGGCGGCGTACCCATCCTCCTGGCCCCCGCCATGCACGCCGATATGGGAGAGAACCCCGCGGTGAAGGCGAACCTCGAGCAGCTGCGCACGTGGGGCGTGCAGGTCATCGGCCCCCGACAGGAGGAGAACGAGGAGAAGATCGCCTCCCCCGAGGAGGTCGCCGCGGCGGTGCTCCACCGGCTCGGCCGAGGTCCATGGGCTGGACGCCGGATAGTCGTGATTGGCGGCGCCTCCCGAGAACCGATCGACGACGTCCGCTCGGTCACGAACGAGAGCAGTGGGGAGACGGCCGTGGCGCTCGCGACCCAGGCCCACTACCGGGGCGCCCTCGTCGAGCTATGGATGGGCGCCGCGAGCGCGTCCATCCCTTCCTTCGTCTCTACGACGCGTTGGTCGTCGGTCGAGGATTTGCACCGGCTGGTCCTTCGGGAGGCCAAGTCGCTGGCCGTCGCCGACGCCGTCTGGATACCGGCAGCGCTGGCGGACTATACCGTGAAGCCGCGGCGAGAGAAGATTGACTCGCGGACGACGCCGCGTCTGACGATTGCCCTCGATCCAGCGCCCAAAATTCTTCCCGAGGTCCGCCGACGAGTGTCGGCGCCCGGGATTGTCGTGGGGTTCAAGCTCGTGAGTCGGCAGACCCCGGAGGGGTTGCGCGAGCGCGCCCAGAAGCTGTTGACGGACGTGGGTCTCGATGCCGTCGTGGGAAACGACCGATCGGTGATGGGAGCCGCCCGGGCGGAGGTGCTCCTCCTGCGGAGGGATGGACGAAGCCACTGGATCCGAGGGCCCAAGGCCGAGGTGGCGGGACGACTGCTCGACGAGCTCGGTCGGGACCTGGCGTACCGACCGGAGAGCGGTCACCCTAAGGGATCGCGAGTCCGAAAGCTCCGGCCACGCCGTTGATCACGAACTGCACCGCGATGGCCGCCAGCAACAGGCCCATGACTCGGCCGATGGCCACGGCGCCGACGCGGCCCACCCGGTCCAGAATCGGCAGCCCGAGGCGCAACACCACGTAGCTCACGATCATGACGAGAATGATGGCGGCGTACAGCGTCAGGGCGCCGGGCAAGCTTCCCTCCGAGGCGTCCGCATAGATCACCACGGAGGAGATGGCTCCCGGTCCGGCCAGCAGCGGCATGCCCAGGGGGACGATTCCGACCTCCTCCCGGCGCAAGAGGAGCTCGGCTTGGTCCATCGGCGTGAGCTTGGCTCCCGGGGTTTCCCCGAAGACCATGTTGAAGCCGATCGCGAAGAGCAGGATGCCTCCCGCGATCTCGAACGAGTAGATGGTGAAGTGCAGAGCCTGGAAGATGAACCGGCCCAGGATCGCGAAGGCCAGAAGCAGTACCGTCGCGAACAGGGTAGACCGCCCGATCACGTAGACCCGGTCCCCTACACTGAATCCCTGCGTCAGTGAGACGAAGAAGGGCAGCATGCCGATCGGGTCGACGATGACGAAGAGAGTGGCGAAGATGAGCAGGCCGAGGAAGAGGTCAGACACTGGGCGGCCCTCGCGGAACGCGGACCCCCGGTGGGATAAATAAGGCGCCTGGCTCGGGCGCGCCCGAGGGAGTGGCGTGGTCAAACTCGCCGAGTGGCGCGGCAAGGAGATCTTCCGGCGGTACGGCATCCCGGTTCCGAATGGGCGCGTCGTCCGGAGCGCGGCGCAGGCCGACGAATTGGTGCAATCCGGCGCCCTCGCCCTGCCGTTGGTCGTCAAAGCCCAAGTGCTGGCCGGCGGGCGTGGGAAGGGCGGTGCCGTGAAGTTCGCCACGACCCCGGAGGAACTCCGGTCGGTCGTCTCCGGAATGTTGGGTATGCAGTTCAAGGACGAGACCGTAAAGGAACTGCTGCTCGAGCCGAAGGTAACGGTCGGTCGCGAGCTCTACCTCTCGATCGCACTCGACCGGAGCGCTCGGGAGCCCCTCCTGATCGCCAGCGGACAGGGTGGAGTGGAGATCGAGTCACTGGCCGATGACCAACTCGTTCGGGTCCCTATCCACCCGTTTGCCGGTCTCATCGCCTACGAAAAGCGACGGGTCGGGGTCGCCTTGCGCCTCGATGGAGACGCATCCAAAGAGTTGGGTGGGCTTCTGGACTCTCTCTGGAGGGCCTTCCAGAAGGAAGACGCGGAGCTGGTGGAGATTAACCCTCTGGCGGTGGTGGAGGGGCACCTCGTGGCACTGGACGCGAAGGTCATCATCGAGGACGACGCGGGGTTCCGACATCCGGAGTACGCTGATATCCGGGACGACCGGACGCCTCTCGAAGAGATCGCCCGCGAGAAGGAGATCGCCTTTGTCCAGCTCGACGGCGACATCGGGGTCATCGCCAACGGAGCCGGTCTCACGATGGCTACGCTCGATGTGCTGGGTCAGTTCGGGGGAAAGCCCGGCGTATTCCTCGACCTAGGGGGCACCGACGACCCCGCTAAGGTCAGCGAAGCGTTTCTGCTGATGGCGAAAGCACGTCCTTCCGTTGTGTTCCTGAACATCTTCGGCGGCGTAACGCGCTGCGATACCGTGGCGAAGGGCCTCGTCGCGGCGATGGCCCAGCTCCCCGAATCCGAACGGTTTCCACTCGTCGCACGGATCCGGGGGAACAACGAGGATCTCGGACGACAGATCCTCCAGTCGGCGGGTGTTACGGCGCTGTCCGACCTGAAGGCATCGGCGCAGGCGGTCGTCGCCGCCGAGCGGCCCCGGGTCGCCGGGGGTCCCCCCGCATGAGTGTCTTGGTTGACGCCGACACCCGCGTGGTGGTCCAAGGGATCACCGGACACCAAGGAACCGTCCACACTGTCCAGATGAAGGCGTTCGGTACGCGGGTGGTCGCGGGCGTCACTCCGGGGAAGGGTGGCACACAGGTCGAGGGCGTGCCCGTGTTCGATTCCGTCGCCGAGGCGGTGGCCAGGACCGATGCGAACGTCTCGGTGATATTCGTTCCGGCCCCGTTCACACGGGACGCGTTCATCGAGGCCGCGGACGCGGGGATCCCGCTTGTGGTCATCGTCACGGAGCACGTTCCGTTCCATGACATGCTGACGATGTACTACTACGGCCGGCTTCGAGGAACTCGGATCATCGGACCCAATTGCCCCGGCATCGGGGCGCCGGGGAAGGCCAAGGCCGGGATCATCCCGAACGTCGTCTTCCATCCGGGCCGAGTGGGCGTCATCTCCCGCAGCGGCACCCTGACCTATGAGATCGTGAACGGGATCAAAGAGATCGGGCTGGGCCAGAGCACCTGCATCGGTCTTGGAGGAGATCCGGTCGTCGGAACGACGTTCGTCGACGCCTTGCCTCTGTTCGAAAAGGACCCGGACACCGACCTCCTAGTGATGGTTGGAGAGATCGGAGGAACGGCGGAAGAAGAGGCGGCGGAGTACATTCGGCACCATTTCACCAAGCCGGTCGTGGCGTACATCGCGGGCCGGTCTGCCCCTCCCGGGAAGCGGATGGGACATGCGGGAGCGATCATTGCACGCGGTCGCGGGACGGCGGCGAGCAAGCTCGCCGCTCTCCAAGCGGCCGGAGCGACCGTCGCGGACTTCCCGTACGACGTACCCTCG
>JBARJD010000007.1:0-12963 GCA_049800095.1 Thermoplasmata archaeon
CCCATACTGGTCGGCCCCGCTGTACTCGTTCTGGGGTGCCGAAGGGCGGCACAGACTCCGCCGGCTCGACGAGCGCCTGGAGGGCCTGTTCCCGTTCCGGGATGTGGGCGAGTACGTGTTTGTCACCCTCCGCCGCGCCCCCCGAGCGTAGGCCGAGCCGTCGGCTTCGGATATTTATGCGACCGAGTTCCTAGGTTGCCCGTGCCTCGGCGATGGATTTCCGAGCGGCGGACAGTGAAGATCCTGCTCGAGCCGCATGGGGCAATCGTCGCGCTCACGATGAAGACCGACTCGATCCTGTTCGTACTCACCCATCGCTTCGTCGGCTTCAAGACGATAAAAACCGCCGACAGGGTGGTCGCTCGGGCGGGGTATAGCGCCCCCGGCACCCTGGCGCTCATCTCGGAGCTGTACCACCACGACCTCGCACCGGCGACGGGCCGACTACCCTAAAAACGGTGGGGCTTTGGCCACCAATGTGACCGGTACGGGAGAGCCTACAATCCAAGTCGAACGCCGCAAGGCTGTCTCCCGGGTCCGGATCTCGCGACCGGGGAAACTGAACGCCTTCGACCCGGACGCGGTACGGTCCCTTCGCCAGGCCCTACAGGACGCGGCTCACGATCGTTCGGTCCGAGCTGTGATCCTCACAGGGGAAGGTAAGGCGTTCTCGGCCGGAGGGGATGTCTCTTCCATGCACGAGCACCTTCGGGCGGGGGACCTCGCCCGGCTCTTCAACGAACTGACCGGTGAACTCGAGCTGACCATCCGCGAGCTTCTGGGGATGAGGAAGCCGGTCGTGGCGTCGCTGCCCGGAGTGGCCGCGGGCGGGGGCCTCTCGCTCGCGCTCGCCTGTGACTGGAGAATCGCCTCCACCGACACGGTGTTGATTCCGGCATTCGGTGGCCTGGGTGCTGTGCCGGATGGCGGCCTCACCTACTTCCTGCCCCACTTCGTAGGGATTGGCGTCGCCCAAGAACTGTTCTTTTCGTCCAGCCGCGTATCGGCCGAGCGCGCACTCGACCTCGGGTTGGTTCACGAAGTAGTGGCGCCGGAAAAGCTGGAAGCGCGATCCTGGGCCAAGGCGGAGGAGCTGGCGGCTGGACCGACCCTTGCCTATGCCGCGCTCAAGCATCTTCTTGTGATGTCCTACGGTTCGAGCCTCGAAAGTCAGTTGGCCCTCGAGCGTCGTTATGCGACCGAGGTCGCAGGCGGTCCGGAACTATCGGAGGGCATCCAGGCCTTCGGAGAGAAGCGGAAGCCGGACTTCCCCTCTCCGGAAGATTCCACTCCCTGACCCGGTGGCCTAGCGCACGTGCACCGGGGGCCGGCTACCGGCGACGGGAATCTCTTCTCGATCGACCCGGTCGATGCGGGCCAGCGGGTGCTCCATGTGGAGTGCCCGCTCAAGCTCTGCGATCGCCTCGGGCTCGCCCTCCAGTTCCGCTTCCACCGTTCCGTCGGGCCGGTTGCGGACAAACCCGCCGACGCCGAGCAGGCCGGACCGGGTCCGCACGAACTGCCGGAAGCTCACTCCTTGCACCCGGCCGATGAACCGGAACCGCATTCGTATCGGCGCCACGCCCGAGTACCCTCGGACCTTAAATAAAGCCAAAAGGTTCGAAACGTCGAGTGAGTGAGCGAGCCGAAGGAAGGTCGGAAAATGGGGGCCGGAGTCACCACATTTTTGGTCTTCGCGGCCGTGGCCACCGCGTTCGGGATCGGGTCGATCCTCGGCAACCGCGCCCTCGGGGCGAAGCGACGCCGCGCCTATCTCCAAGCTCTTACGTACGAGTCGGGGCAGGAACCGGAAGGCGAGACCCAGATCGACTTCCCGACCCAGCACTATACGTTCGCGATCGTCTTTGTGGCCGTCGACGTCATCGGCTTTGTCCTCGCGCTTTGGGGCGTGAACTATCGCGCCGTCAACGAGGCTTGGCTGCCCACGTTCATCGTCTTCGGCTTCACCGCCCTCGCCATCGTCGGCATATATTACGCATTGGTCGGCGAGCGGAGGCTGGTTGTGTGAGCGGACAAACCCCCAACCCGCCCAAGACCGTTCTCCCACCGGGGGCTCCCGCGGGCCTCTCCGACCTGCCCCTCGAGGTCATCGGTCAACCCGGGGTTCCGTTCGTGGAGATCGAGACCCTCCGCGCCCGGGAATTCATCCCGGCCGCCAAGGAGGCGCTCTCCTCGCTGCTCAAGGAACAGGCCGAGGGGAAGCTCATCCGACCGGTGTTCAACTGGGCCGGCCGCAACTCGCTCTTTCCCCTGCACTGGGGGCTCGCCTGCTGCGCCATCGAGTTCGCCGCGGCGTTTGGAGCCCGGTGGGATGCGGAGAGGTTTGGGGTGGTCCCCCGGTCCTCCCCTCGACAGTGCGACCTACTGATCGTCAACGGAACGGTCACATGGAAAGTCGCGCACAAGCTCATCACGCTCTACGAGCAAATGCCCGAGCCCAAGTGGGCGATCGCCATGGGCAACTGCGCCACCGGAGGGGGTCCGTTCCGGACCGCCTACTCCGTCGTCCCCGGCGTGGACAAGCTCATCCCGGTCGACATCTACATCGCGGGCTGTCCCCCGCGACCCGAGAACATGCTCGACGGAATCCTGGCGCTCGAGCGACTGATCAAGGAGCGCGGCGAATAGCGCGTCACGGAGGAGCGGGAGTGCAGGGGGAAGCGGGAGGCACGGGGAAGACGCACGAGCTGGCCGCGAGCCTCACGGCGAGGTTCGGGGAGCGGGTCCTCGGCGTCGACGAGTTTCCCGGTCTCCTCGGACGGGTGCGGTTCGACCCTGCGATTGCAACGGAGTTGTTTCGCATGTTCCGGGACGACCTCGGCTTCGTCCACCTCACCATGGTGGGAGCGACCGATTGGGTGGACCACCGGGAAGTGTTCTACGCCCTATGGTCGGACGTGGACAAGGTCTACGTGATGCTGTCCGCGAACCTCTCGCCCGACGCGCCGACGATCGCGAGTGCGGTGCCCATTTGGCCCTCGGCAAACGCCCACGAACGAGAGGCCTGGGACTTGGTCGGCGTCCGGTTCGAGGGTCACCCCGACCTTCGTCGCATCTTCATGCCCGAAGGATACGCCTACCACCCCCTCCTGCGGTCGTTCAAGATCCACGAGCCCGAGGACCTGGAGGTGAAGGTGCGCAGTGACTGAGATGTGGGTCAACATGGGGCCGCAGCACCCCATGACGCACGGCCTCTGGAACCTACGGGTACGGATCGAGGGGGAGATCATCAAGGACGTCGAGCCCGAGATGGGGTATCTTCACCGTGGAATCGAGAAACTGTCCGAGGACCGGCACTACAACGAGATCATCACGCTCATGGACCGGACCTGCTACGTCGCCGGTCTCGCGTGGGAGCACCTGTTCATCGTCGCGGCGGAACAAGCGTTGCACATCACCCCGCCCGAACGCGCCGAGTACATCCGCGTCCTGTCGGCCGAGTTGCAGCGGATTGCGAGCCACCTGATGTGGTACTCCGCGTTCGTGCAGGACATTGGACTGCTGACCCCGTACCTATACGGGATGCGGGACCGGGACTTGGTGCTGGACCTGTTCCAGAGCTACACCGGCGGACGTCTCACGTACGAGTACATGCGCGTGGGCGGGGTGCGCAACGACATGCCGCTCGGATTCGGCGATCGATGCCGCAAGGTCGTCGACTGGCTGATGGACCGGTTCGTCGAGTACGACCAGCTCTGCCTGTCCTCGACCATCTTTCACGAGCGATGCGATGGTCTCGGGGTCCTCCAGGCGGAGGAAGCGATTGCGTACGGAGTGACCGGCCCGATGCTCCGCTCCGCCGGATCGCACCGGGACCTCCGGAAGGACCGCCCGTACTCGGTCTACGGCAAGCTCCAGTTCGACGTGGCCACGGCGAACACGGCGGACGTAACGGGCCGCTACCTCGTCCGCATGGAAGAGATGCGACAGTCGATCAAGCTCGTGCGTCAATGCCTCGATTGGCTGGACAACAACCCGGGGCCGGTGACGGCCCCGCAGCTCCCCCGGTGGCTCGGGGCGCCCTACGCACCGATCGGGAACGAGGCGTACTTGCTGAAGCGAAACTATCCGACGGGCCTCGGCTTCTCGATGATCGAGGAACCCCACGGGGAAGCCGGAGCGTACATCGTCAACGATGGCGGAGAGCACCCGTACCGCGTGAAGTTCCGATCTCCAGTGCTCATCAACATCTGGGCGGCCAAGCGCTACCTCCCCGGGTACCGCGTGGCCGACATTCCGCCGATCATGGGCAGCGTCGACGTGTGCGTCGGGGAGTGCGACCGGTAAGATCTCATGTCGCCCGTCTCGCTGTTCTCGGTGTCGTACACCCTCTCTTCGGTTCTGCTCGCGCACATCGCGTACGTGTTTCCGGCCCCGGTCAAGGGTTGGATCACCTCGGGAAACGTGGTCCTCGGCCTGGGTGCCCTGATCTTCGGCGCGATCCTCCTTCTGGCGAGCATGATCAACACGATCATGCTCATCTGGTGGGAACGGAAACTCCTCGGCCGCTTCATGGACCGGCGCGGCGCGATGCACGTCGGCTTTGCCGGACTGCTGCAGAACTTTGCCGACGGCCTCAAACTCTTTCGGAAGGACACGGTCCGTCCCGGCAAGGCCGACCCGCTGGGCTTCTGGCTCTCCCCCACGGCCTACATGATCTCCTCGTTGCTGATCTTTGGCATCCTGCCGATCTCGACCGGCTGGAACGGCGGCACGCTTCCGCTGACGCTCTTGCTGGCGCTCGTGATCTTCTCGTTCGCGCCGCTCTTTATCTTCCTCGGTGCGTGGGCGAGCAACAACAAATACTCCCTGCTCGGCGGAATGCGCTCCGCCGCCCAGATGATCGCCTACGAGGTCCCGATCCTCCTGGCAGTGGTGGCGGTCGTCGTAATCGCGGGTTCGTTCGACCTGACAACGATTGTGCAGGAGCAGCGCAACTACTGGTTCTGGGCCCCCCTGTTCCTTGCCCTGATCGTGTTCCTCACCGGGATGCTCGCCGAGATGGAACGAATCCCGTTCGATCTGCCCGAAGCCGAGGCGGAACTCGTCGAAGGGTGGAACACCGAGTACGGCGGCATGCTGTTCGCGTTCTTCATGCTCGCGGACTACCTGCGCGCGCTGGTCGGGAGCATCTTCGTGGTGCTCCTGTTCCTAGGCGGCTGGACCTTGCCATCGTACGTCCCCTCCGTTCTTACAAGCTTCCCGCTGGCGGGCATTTTCTGGTTCATGGTCAAGACCTACCTCGTCTTCGGACTCTTCGTGTGGGTACGGGCCTCGCTCCCGCGGATCCGAACCGATCAGCTGCTCAAACTCGGGTGGATGCGGATGGTTCCGCTCGCCCTTCTGAGCGTCGTGCTCGCCGCGCTCGTGGTGTCGGCCCACTGTCTGCCGGTCATCGGCTGCGTCCCGTCGATGGGGGGTTGAAGGAGTGGCCGAGTCTGCCGCGAGCCCACCTCCCCCCGTGCCGGGGACCGAGCAGAAGCCGTTCCTCTGGGTGACGCGCCCCCTGGCCACGGCGGCGAAGCAGTTCGCGAAGAGCCTCTGGCGTCCGTCGACCGTGCTCTACCCGTTCGAACGCCTCGAGGACCCGAAATTCCGCGGCGAGGTCGCCGTGGCCTCCGGCAAGCCGATCGGGGTCGGAGAGATCTGGGACAACTACCGGGGCGTGCACGCGCTCAACGTCAACACCTGCATTTCGTGCAACCTCTGCGCGTTCAGTTGCCCCGACGTCTGCATCGAGATGGTCACGGTGCCCGGCGGCGACCCGAAGCATCCCAAGAAATGCCCGCAGATCGACTATGGAAAGTGTTCCTTCTGCGGGTTCTGCTCGGACGCCTGCCCCGAAGGCTGCCTCACGATGACGACGCGGTACGAGCTCTCGGTCCACAGGCGCGAGGAGATGGTCTACTCGCCGGCCAAGATGTTTGAGATCTACAAATCGAAGCTGCCGATGAACCCGATCCGAGTCGAGCGGCCGAAGAACGAGGACCAGATCCTCCTCGACCCGCCGATCTGCATCGGCTGCAACGCGTGCGCCCGGGACTGCCCCACGCAGTGCATCACGATGCTCGACATTCCCAAGGCCAGTCCGAAGCCGGGCGAAAAGGCGGCCAAGCGGATCTGGAAGGAACCGGTCATCAACGACTCCGACTGCGTTCGCTGCGGCACCTGCATCAGCGTGTGTCCCAAGGACTGTCTGTTCTGGGGGACTCGCCAGTGATCCTCGAGCTCCTCGCATTCCTCATCCTGGCCGGCACCGCAGCGTTCACCGCGCTCGCGGCGCTCCTCGTCCGAGAGCTCGTGCACACGATCGTCTGGGTGGCGCTCTTCTTCATTGCCCTCGCCGGATTGTACTTTCTCCTGTCGGCGCCGTTCCTGGGCGTCCTCCAACTCGGCGTCTACGCCGGCGCGGTCACGATCCTTCTGCTGTTCGGTGTGATGGTCACTCGGAAACAGATATTCGCCCGGGAAGCCGCCACCGGCCTCGGCCCCGCCCCCGTAGCCCTCGCCCTCCTGATCGTGGTCGTCCTCGCCACGGCCGCTTCGACCGTCCCGGCGGCGACAACCGCGGTCTACGGCTACCCTGTGGATGCCCTGTCGACCGCGCTGTTCAACACGTACGGTGCCTGGCTCCTGCTGCTCGGCCTCGTGATGTTGCCGGCCCTCGCAGGGTCGATCTACCTCGTACGGGAGGGACGCGAGTGACGGACCTGCCGCTGGCGGGATTCGTCGCCCTATCGGCGGTCCTTCTCGGCATCGGGATCTTCGGAATCCTCACGCGGCGCAACTTCATCCTCCTCCTGATCGCCATCGAGGTGGCGATGAATTCGGCGATCCTCAACTTCGTCGTGTTCGGCGCCTACTGGGGAGGGGTCCCCGGTAACGGCCTGGAAGGGCAGTCCATTGCGGTCGTGCTCATCGGCCTGGCCGCCACCGAAATCGCCGTCGGCCTGGCGATCGTTCTCGCCCTGAACCGCCTGCGCGGATCGATCAACGTGGCCGAAGCGACCGTCCTGAAATTCTGAGGGAATCGACGTGTCCGGACCCCTCAACGCGCTGTTCCAATGGGCCTTCCTAGTGCCGCTCGCCCCGACGCTCGCGTTCGTTGCCGTTGGGCTGTTCGGGCGCCGGATGCAACGACTCGAGTGGGGCGGCTGGGTGGCGGCCGGTGGCGCCTTCGTCGCGATGGTCCTCGGCGTGCTCATCGCCGTCGGCGAGATGCTCTCGCCCGGGACGTACGCCGACCGGAGTTACCACTGGTTCACCCTCGCCGGGAACGGGACCGGAACATTCCCCCACGGCTTCTCGCTCGTGATGGGGACGCTCGTCGATCCTCTGTCGGCGATCATGCTGATCGTCGTCACGGTGGTCGGCTTCCTTGTAATGTTGTTCTCGATCGGCTACATGCACCGGGACGAGGGACTGCCCCGGTACTATGCCGAACTGTCGCTGTTTCTCGCGTCGATGCTGGGCCTCGTCTTGGCCGACAATCTCCTGCAGTTCTTCCTCTTCTGGGAACTCGTCGGAGTCTGC
This sequence comes from Thermoplasmata archaeon, assembly GCA_049800095.1. GTDB lineage: Archaea > Thermoplasmatota > Thermoplasmata > Lutacidiplasmatales > UBA184 > JAKIWV01. The sequence goes on from JBARJD010000007.1 coordinate 7,555, forward strand.
TCGTACTTCCTCATCGGGTTCTATTACCAGCGCCCCGCGGCCGCGAGCGCCGCCAAGGAGGCGTTCCTCGTCACTCGAATCGGGGACGTCATGTTCCTCCTCGGGATCTTCATTTATTTCCAACAGTTCGCCACGTCGGGGCCCGGCCTTGGATGGGCCGCCGCCGGGTTCCCATTCGTCTACCATGGGGCGCCCTTTCTGGCGCTCGTCCCCATCGCGCACCCGATGTTGTTCACGATCGCCGGCCTTCTGATCCTGGGGGGCGCGGCGGGGAAATCGGCGCAATTCCCGTTGGACGTCTGGCTCCCCGACGCGATGGAGGGTCCCACCACCGTCAGCGCCCTGATTCACGCCGCCACGATGGTCGCGGCGGGGGTCTACCTCCTCGCGATCACGTCGGTCTTCATCGGGTTCAGCTCGACCGACCAGCTGGCGATCGTGGCGATCGGCGGGTTCACCACGTTCTGGGCCGCGTCGATGGCGATGGTGAATCGCGACATCAAACGGGTCATCGCTTACTCGACGGTCTCGCAACTGGGGTACATGGTCCTCGCCGTCGGCGCGGGGTTCACGATGGTGGGACTCTACCATCTCTTCACCCACGCGTTCTTCAAGGCCCTCTTGTTCCTCGCCGCCGGTGCGGTCATCCACGCGGTCGAAACCCAGGACCTGTTCAAGATGGGCGGACTCCGCAAGACGATGCGGATCACGTCCATCGGATTCCTCATCGGGGGTCTCTCGCTCGCCGGCATCCCGCCCCTGGCCGGCTTCTTCAGCAAGGACGACGTGCTGGGGAGCGTCTACACCGCAGCTCAGACCCACCCGCTCTACTGGCCGTTTCTGATCCTGGCTTACGTGACCGTGTTCATGACGGCCTACTACATCTTCCGGGTCTGGTTCCTCACCTTCTCCGGCGACCGTCCGCGCGACCCGGCCCTGCCGGCGGCCCACGAGGCGCCTTGGACGATGACCGTCCCGATCATCGTTCTCTCGGTGCTCGCCGTCGTGGCGGGGCTCCTCGTCTTCGTTCCGCAGTTTGGTGGGCTGTTCACCGCGGGAGTAGGATTCCCCGCGACACCGGGAGTTCCCCCGATGTACACGACGACCAGCGTGGGGCTCTCCGCCCTCTCGGTAGGCCTGGGGGCCGGGGGCATCCTCACGGCCTATGCCCTTTGGGGCAACGGCCGAGTGTTCACCCTTGCCGATAGCTCGCCGGCCCAACCGATCCGCCGGCTGCTCCTCGAACGGTACTACGTGAAAGCCGGCGTGGACTGGTTCGGGCTACGGGTCGTGTACACCTTCTCACGGTTCCTCGACTTCGTGGACGAGTACATCATCGACGGGACCGTCCACGGATTCGAGCGGTTGTTCTCCGAGCTCTCGATCCGTATGCGTCGGCTCCAGTCCGGCGTGGTGCTGGATTACGCAGCCTATGTGGTCGCCGGCCTCGCGATCTTCCTCGTCTTCCTCTACTTGATCGGGCCGCTGATTCCGTCGATCGGGGGAGGCTGAGCGGTGGAGCCGATCCTGTCTCTGACCCTCGCGACGCTCTTCGTCGGTACCGTCGTTACGTTCTTCTCGAGGGCGCACGCCCGGTACGTCGCCGCGGCCGTGTCGACGGTGTTCCTGGTCGAAATCGCCTTCATGTTCCTGCAGTTCTCCTGGCCCGCCTTCGCCGTCGCGCCGACCCACTTCGCCGAGTCCGAGAGCTATCCGTGGATCCAGGTCGCCTGGTTGCACGTCAACTATACCGTGGGAATTGACGGCATCTCGCTCGTGCTGATCCTGCTCACCGGGATCCTCCAGGCGGTCACCGTCGCCTACTCTTGGAACGAACAGAAGCAACCGGCCGCGTGGTTCGGCCTCGTGCTGCTCACGTGCCTCGGATGCTTCGGCGTGTTCGTTGCGCTCGATGTCCTGCTATTCTTTGTCTTCTGGGAAGTCGTGCTGGTGCCGATGTTCTTCCTCATCGGGTACTGGGGCGGGCCGCGGCGAAGATACGCGGCGCTCAAGTTCTTCATTTACACCCACGTCGCCTCGGTGACGATGCTGGTGGCCTTGCTGGTCACCGCCTTCTACTCCCACAGTCCCTCCCTCGACTTCGTGAGCCTCGCGGGCTCCGCGTCGGTCCTCGCCGTGCCGACCCAGATCGTTCTCTTCCTGTCCCTTTTCTTCGGATTCGGCGTCAAGTTCCCCATCGTTCCGTTCCACACCTGGCTCCCCGACGCGCACGTGGAGGCCCCGACGGGCGGTTCGGTATTGCTCGCCGGCCTCCTGCTCAAACTGGGGGCCTACGGGCTCATCCGGTGGGGCGTCGAGCTTCTCCCCGTCGCGCTCGAGCACGTGCAGCCGATCCTCTACGCGGTCGCCTTCGCGTCCATCATCTGGGGAGCGGGCGTGTCGCTCGCCCAACGCGACCTGAAACGCCTCATCGCGTATTCCTCCATCAACCATATGGGCATCGTTCTCCTCGCGATCGCCCTCTATTCATCCCTCGGGCTCCTGGCCGCGGTTCTCCTGATGTTTGCCCACGGCATCGTCAGCGCGCTCCTGTTCATGGCCTCCGGCAGCGTGCACCACACCTTCGGGAGCCGCGACCTCGCCAGCGTCAATGGGATCACGCCGACCGCCCCGGCATTGTCCACGATGACGATGACCGGCGCGCTCGCGTCGCTCGGTCTGCCGGCGCTGATCAGCTTCCCGGCCGAGTTCACGGCCCTGCTAGCGACTTGGGACAAGCTCGGCTATTGGGTGCTCATCCCGCTGGTGGCGCTCGTGGTCACGGCGGCGTTCTACATCTGGATGATGCAGCGGCTGCTCTTCGGCCCGCCGAAAGGGATTCCGCCGGGTGCCCACGACCTGCCGTACGCCGAGGCGCTCGCGATGGGCGTGCTGGTGGTACTGACCGTCCTCTTCGGGATCCTGCCGAACCTTCTGATCCATTTCATTCAACTCTCGCCGGTCGCGGGGCTGCCATGAGCGGAGGCGCCCGATGACTGGCGTACCGTGGATGACGTTCATCCCGGAGCTTTTCCTCCTCGGCGCCGCGCTCCTGGTCTTCCTCCTCGACTCCGTGGGAATCCGCCGGGTCGAGCTGTTCGGCGGCCTCGCGACAGCCGGGATCCTCCTCGCGCTCGTTGAGGTGCTCGCCGAACTCCGCTTCGCACCGCTCGCGATCTTCGCCGGCGTACCTGCGGGAGTCGTCAACGCCCCGTGGACCGCGCTCGGCGGCTCGCTCGTCGCGGTGACGAGCTTCGGCCTCGTGTTCCAGGCGATCTTCCTCACCACGGCGCTCCTCGTATCTCTGGCGTCGATGTCGCATCCATCCGACCAGAAGGGCGCGGCCATTTTCTTCGGACTCCTCTTGTTCGCGACGTTGGGGATGACCCTCGCTGCCTTCTCGGCGGACCTGATCTTCCTCCTGCTCTCGATTGAGATCACCGGCATCTCGACGTACCTGCTCGTCGGGTACACGCGGCGCGACCCCCGCGGACTCGAGGCGGCGATGAAGATGTACATCATCGGCGCCCTCTCGGCGGCGCTGTCGTTCTTCGGAGCCTCCTTGCTGTACGCGGTGTACGGCACGACCAGCCTCGCCACACTGGGCACGACGATCGTCTACGTCGGCCACGCTCCGCTCTCGGGCGCTTCCTCCATCGCGCTCCTCGGGTACGGGTTCCTGATCGTGGGCATCGGGTTCAAGGTCACGGTCGTTCCGTTCCATGCGTGGGCGGTCGACGTCTACGATGGGGCGCCATCGGACGTGTCGGCGTTCCTCGCCGGGGGCTCCAAGAAGGTCGGCTTGTTCGCCTACTTCCTCGTCTTCCTGGTGCCGATCCTCTTCGCCGGGCGGGCAACGATACCCCCGTGCCCCACGGTTGGGGTTTGCATCGCCACCGTACCGGCCTTCGGCGTTCCCTTGCAACTCATCTTTGGCGTGATGGCGGTCGTCACGATGACCGTGGGCAATGTGCTCGCGCTGCAGCAAACGGAGATGAAACGGATGCTCGCGTACTCGAGCATCTCGCAGGCCGGCTACATGCTGATCGGCCTCGCGGTGGCCACCTCGCCGGCCATCGCCGGGGCCCTCCTCCAGATCTTCGCGCACGTCTTCATGAAAGCCGGCGCGTTCATCATCGTCGGCGCCGTCGCGGGGTTCGGCGTCGGCAGCCGGATCGAGGACTGGAAGGGCGTGGGCCTCCGCTACCCGCTCCTCGGCGCCGCGTTCGCGGTGATGCTGCTGTCGCTCGCCGGGATCCCGCTCACGGTCGGCTTTGTCTCGAAGTTCGTGCTCTTCTCGGCCGCCGTGCAAGCCCAGGGCTGGTTCGTTTGGCTTGCCGTTGCCGGCTTGCTCAACAGCGCCCTCTCGGTGTTCTACTACGCGCGGGTCCTCCGCGTCATGTACATGGAGCAGCCCGACGCCGTGCCCACGGCCGTCGCCGCCGGGGGCGTAGTCGGTGGGTCCGACCCCCCGCTCCTGGCCCTCGGGGGGCTCGGCTACGGCCGAGCGGTGGCGATCGGCGTCGCGGTCGTGGCGATCTTCGCCTTCGGCGTCTATCCCCAACCGGTCCTCTCCGGCTTTCAGATGGCGGCGGACCACCTGATTCAGATTCTATAAACTCCCGCGGTCTAGCCGACCGTGGAACACTTCGACGTGGTCGTGGTCGGCAGCGGTCCGGCCGGTGCGACGGCCGCCCGGTTCGCGGCCCGTGGCGGCGCGCGCACGCTCCTGGTCGACCAGCGGCCCGAGCTGGGATTTCCGGTCCAGTGCGGGGAATTCCTCCCCACCGCCGCGGAGCTATCCGACCTGTTCCCGTGCCCCGAGGTCATCGCGGAGGCCTTTGTGGTGCCCCCGGAAACCGTTCTCCAGGAGACCCGCGAGCTGGTCTGCGTCTCCCCGCTCGGACGCCGATTTCGCTCCCCTCTGGCGGGGTTTGTAGTCTCTCGTCGGGCCTACGACAAGCGATTAGCCCTGGACGCGGAAGGCGAAGGGGCGGAGCTTCGTTTCCCCCAAGGCGTGACTAGGGTTCATGACGGCACCGTCGAGTTCGCGAGGGGAGAGCGGGTGGAGGCGCGCGTGATCGTGGGTGCCGATGGCCCCCTGTCCACCGTAGGACGAAGCGTGGGTTTCTCGCCCCCCCGCGAGATGTTCCGGATGATCACGGCAACGGTCACCGGCACGCCCTCTACGGAGATCGAGCTGTTCTTCGGGCGGCTCGCTCCCGGAGGGTATGCGTGGCGCTTCCCGCGCGCCCACGACCTGAATGTCGGACTCGGCGTCTCTCGGCTCCCGAACGGTCACGGACTCGACGGACTGCTGGACGAGTTCGTCGGTCGGGAGGCGTGGGGCGCCGCCGGGGAGCGGACCCGATGGTGGGTGCCCCTCGGCCCGCCGCCCGCGAGCGCGGT
>JBARJD010000008.1:0-7127 GCA_049800095.1 Thermoplasmata archaeon
CCGTCATCAACGTGATCAAGTGTCATCCGCCGGCGAACAAGTTCAGCACCCAGGCCGCCGAGGCCTGCCGGCCGTTCCTCGCCCGCCAGGTCGAGTTCCTCCAGCCGATCATGATCGTGACCCTGGGCGCGCCGGCGCTCACGGCGTTCCGGCCGGATCTCCTTCCGATGACGCACGCGGCGGGGTGGCTGTCCCGCTGGCGCGGGCTTCTCTTTTTCCCCATGATCCACCCGTCGGCGGCCGCCCGCTCGGGCGAGTTCCGCCGCCGATGGGAACACGACGGAAAGTCGCTCCGGAAGGTTCTCTCGCGTCTGGGCGCGGTACCGAGCACCGCGCCGGGCGCAGTTCCCGGGACAAGCGTTTAAGGCCCGGCCCGGTCCGGTCCGCGTGGAGAACGTCGAGCTCTTCCTCGTGGGGGGCTCTTACACCCAAGTCGACGACGGCGTCGTCATCGAGCTGTTCGGTCGGACGCGGGCGGGGGAGTCGCTCGTCGCCCGGTACTACGGCTTCCGGCCGTATTTCATCGTCTGCGAGCCCACCGAGGCCCAACGGGAACTTCTCCGGAAGGAACGCCAAGTCGTCTCGACGGACCCTCTCACGCTCTGGGTCGATGGAAAGGACCGGCCCTCGGTCAAGGTGACCGTGCAGTACCCGTGGACCGTACCCGATTTCCGTGCGCGATACCACCGAGAGGGGGACTCCTGGAGCGTCCTCTCCTCCGACATCCCGTTCGTTCACCGGTTCCTGTACGACAAGGGCGTCGGCCTGACCGTTCGGTTCGACGCCGAACCAGAACCCGACGAGGTGGCCTCGCGGTACCACGTCGGTCGAGTCGTGCGCGTGGTGACGACGAACCGCGACATCGAACCGGCGGAGGCGTTCCGTCCCTCCCTCACGATCCTCTCCTTCGACATCGAGAATGCGATCCGGACCCGTACGATCTTTACGATCTGTGGGACGGTCCATCGGGACGACAAAGAGATCGGCGCTTTCCGGATCGGCCTGCCGACGACCGAGGCGGGGATCCTCACGGCGTTCGCGGAGAAGGTTCGAGAGTACGACCCCGACGTGATCACCGGCTACAACATCGGCGGCTATGACCTGCCATTGCTCGAGGAACGGGCGAAGGCCTTGAACCTCCCACCGCTCGCGCTCGGCCGAAACGGGAAGGCGGCCGAGACCCGGGGGAACGACCGCCTTTGGCGTGTCGACGGCCGCGTCTTCGCCGACGCATGGTGGGCGGCGCGCACGGAACTCCACCCCAAGCAGGAGAGCCTGCAGTTCGTCGCGCAGCAGCTCCTCGGGGAGGGAAAGCTGGACGTCGACCGCCGCAACATCGAGGCGGAGTGGCAGAAGGACCCGGTACGGGTCATGGAATACTGCGAGCACGACGCCCGGCTGGCGGTCCGAATCCTGCTCCGCCTCCGGTCGCTCGACAAGGCCCGCGACCTCGCGACGGTGGCAAACCTCCCGATGGAGGAGGGCCTCAACGGCCGCACCTCCCTGTTCGTCGACTCTATCCTGATCCCCCGAGCCGACCGAAAAAAGATCGGCGTGCCGCAGAACCGGTTCGGCCGCATGGAGACCCAGATCGAGGGCGGCTACGTCCACACGATCCGGCCCGGACTGTACAACTGGATCGTGGTGCTGGACTTCAAGTCGATGTACCCGAACATCATCATTTCCAAGAACCTCTGCTTCACCACGCTCGCCCCGGAGGGCCCGACCGTGAGTCCGTCGGGGGCTCGATTCCTCTCCGTAGAACAGCGGCCGGGGCTGATCCCGGAGGTGCTCCGCGAACTGTTGACCGAACGGGACGCTATCCGGCAACGCGGACGGGACGCCACCTCCCCCGACCTCCAGCGGTACTACGACGGGCTGCAGAGCGCGGTCAAGATCCTGATGAACTCGTTCTACGGCGTCCTCGCCTCCAGCTTCTACCGGTTCACCAACCCGGATATCGGCGCGGCGATCACGTCCTTCGGCCGTCAGGCCATCACGACGATCATCAAGACCCTCGAGGACGACCGAGTGGAGGTGGTGTACTCCGACACCGACTCGGTCTTCGTGAAGTCCCCCCAGCCCACCCTGGAGGGCGCGATGCAGTGCGGTCAGGACCTGGCCCGGCGCTTCACCGAGAAGGGGGTCACGTTCGAGTTCCAAACCGTCTACGAGGCGCTGTTCTCGCACGGGGCGAAGAAACGGTACGTCGGCCACACGGTGTGGCCCAAGGACGACGTCGTCATCCGCGGGTACGAGACGCAGCGGACCGACACCTTCGACTATCAGTCCGCCGCGCTCCGGGAAGTCTTCGACAAGATCCTCTCCGGGGATACCCAGGGGACCCTCGTCCGGGCCCGGGAGCTCGTGGCCGAGGTGCAGGAGGGGAGGGTGCCGGTCGAGCGGCTGGTCATCGCGCGCACGGTACGGCCCGAAGAGCAGTACAATGCCTCGACCCGGGAAAATCTCCCGTTCCTTCGCGTCTTCAAGCAACTCCTGGCCGAGGGATTCGACGTGATTCCCGGCATGAAAGTGGCCTGGGTCGTCACCAACGCTCGGAAGACGCCGCAGGAGATCGAGCCGTGGATCGAGGGCCGAAAGTTCCCGCCTGACCTCCGACCGGACTACAGCTACTACGCCGAGCGGTTGGCCCAGACCCTGGCGCGTGTGACCGAGGTGTTCGGGTGGAACGCCGCGGACCTGCTGAAGGGCAGCCGGCAACAAACCTTGGGCGACAGTCCGCCCACCGGTGCGGCGGCGTCTCGCGACGCCGCATCCCTCGACGACTCCGTGGCGAGTCTCGCCGGCCCGCCGAAACGCGCCCGGAAGTCGAAGACGCTCACAGAATTTGGTTGACGTCCCGGACCCCGGTCTCGGAGGGGTCGCCCGGCGCGTCCGGGGCCAACGCGCCCCCTTCGGTCAGCAGGGCCGCCTCGTGCGGGACCGGTGGCGCGGGCGCCTGGGCCCCCCGATACGCGAAGAACCCGCCGATGACCGCGATCGGGAGTCCCAGCAGTCCGAGGGGCGCCGGGACCTTATGCAACAGCACCGCGGACAGGAGCAACGCGAAGATCGGGATCATGACCTGGAAGAGCGCAGGCAACACGATTCCGGACCGCGCGACGGCGCGGAAGTAGAGCGCCGGCGCAATGAAGAACGAGGTCGCGGCGACGCCGACCATCAGCACGATCGGAATCGGGGCAGTCAGCACGAGGCCGTGCCAGCCGCCCGGCAGGACCCCGGCGAGGAGCAGGCAGACGAATCCTCCGGCGAGCGTGGATTGACCGACGACGGCGCTCGACGGGCGATGTTGCCCCGCCTGCGCGGAGAGGATGTAGAACCCGCCGACGCTCAAGGGGACCAACGGCGCAATGACGAGGGACCATCCGTGGAAGCCGGTCGCGCTGCCGCCCGCGACGATCGTCAGCGTCGCCCCGAATCCAGCCAGGATCAAACCTCCGACGAACGGCAACGATCGGGCGCGGTGCCGGCCTTCTTTGAGGACGACCATCGCTAGCAGCGGCGTCATCGCCGCATCGCCGAGCAGGGCGAGCAGGGACGTGTCGACCGCGCCGGCCAGGTAGGTGCACGCGAGCACCGACAGCTGCATCGCTGAGATCAGGCCGACTCGGCCCCACGCCGACCGTTCTCCGAAGAGGTGGAGCACGACGCGGCCGTGCCCCCAATAGGCCGCCCAAGCCACGTACATCGCCCCGCCGATGAGGAACGGATAGGTGGCCACCGCCGATGCGGAGGTGCCCGGCGTCATCGCGAGGACGAAGAAGAAATAGGTCGCCCACAGAAACGCCGAGGTGAGCGCCATCACGGCCGAGGGTCCGGGCGACGCGTGCCCCTCGGTCATCGGGCGCCGGAGCCGGACAAAATCTAAAACACTTGGCGGCGGAGCCGTTCCGCCGCGACTTGGTCACGCGTAGCTTTGGTACGTAAGGCCGAGATGCGGCAACGTGACGCCGGCTCCCGCCGCAACGTGGCCCACGACCAACGTGTCGGAGTACCCGGCGCGCCACAGCCGGCGGATCGCGCTGGCCTCGAAGGAAGGTCGGACCGCCACGACGAAACCGACGCCCATGTTGAACGTTTGATACAGCTCCTGGGTGTCGACCTCTCCCGCCTCGGCGAGCCACTGGAAGAGTCCAAAGGGTCGAGGCCATCGATCGAGTACGAACTGCACTCCGGGGCGAAGCCGTAGCAAATTTCGCACCCCGGCTCCCGAAATGTGGGCCAGCCCGGTGGTGCCGCGGTGGTCCGCCAGCGCTTCTGAGACACCCACGTAGATCCGGCTGGCCGTGAGCAGCTCTTCGCCGAGCGGCTGGCGTCCGCCGGGTCGACGGGCACGCAAGCTCCGCCGCGACTCCGTTACAATTCGTCGTGCCAGGGTGAGGCCGTTCGCGTGGAGGCCGCTCGAGGGGATTCCCAGGAGCACATCTCCGGCCCGGATGCGAGCGCCGGTGACGGGTCGCCGCCCCTTCGGAAAGAATCCGATTGCCGTGCCTCCTACGTCTACTCCCTGGAGAAGCTCAGGGACGATCGCGGTCTCACCTCCGAGGAGAGCGCACCGGGCCTGCTGGAGACCTCGGTGAATCCCTCGGCCGATCTGGCGGAAGACATCCGGTTCGGCCCGGCGGCATGAGATGACATCCACGAGACCCGCGGGGCGAGCCCCCACGGAGGCGAGGTCGTTCACGTTCACGGCGACCGCGTCGACTCCAATCTCCTCCCATCGACCGAGCGCCTCGGCCAGGATCGACTTCGTTCCAACGGTGTCCGTCGTGATCGCGATCGTCTCCCGACCGATCCGGATCAGGCCCGCATAGTGACCCCGAATGGGAAGGGGCCGACCGCTCGAGCGGGGCGGGCGATATCGAACCTGGGCGAGCAACGCGGTGAGCGCCCGTGCCGTCCGGCTTCGGTCCACGCCGGCGGCGGCATAGGTCCAGACCGCGCGATGGCCGGTGGGCTTTGCCACGCCGAGCGGGAGGTGTGGGGAGGCAAATAGGTGGCGCTTGTCCTGCGCGTTCTCCTCCGTTGAGCCGGTGCGAAACCTTCGCGTGAGCCGTGGCGGACCGGACGAAACCCCCCGGGGGAAGACGACGTCCGTCCAACCCCCCTTCGGCAACCCTATAGGGGTGGAGAGGACGTGGCGCGCGCCATGCCCCGGTCTCGGAGGCGCTCCCGGGAGGCGAACGCGAAGCCTCGCCCCCCCGCCATCGACCTCGTACTGGCGGGCCGCCTCTGGGTAGGAGGCCGGCTCCAACCCATGGAGGTCGGCATCGGGGAGAACGGTCGGATCCTCGCGATCGGAAAGAATCTCGCCGGAGGCGACCGGCATGACGTCGGCGACGCGATCCTCATTCCGTCCGCCGTCGACTGCCACTCCCACTTTCGGGATCCAGGGGGAGCGGACGCCGCCGACAACTTCGCGACGGGGACCCGCCAGTCCGCCCTCGGGGGAATCGGCGCGGCAGTCGACATGCCGAACACGCAACCACCCACGACCACCGTCGACCGTCTGGAGAGCAAAGCCGACCGGACCCATGGCCGGCTGGCCATCGATGTACTCCTCTACGCCGCGCTGACGGTTCCCGAGCGCGTCGCGGCACTCTCGCGTACCGCGGGGGGCTTCAAGCTATACATGAGCCCGACGACCGAGATCGACCCGCCGCGGCCCGAGCGACTCCCATCGCTCCTTGCGGCGGCCGCAGCCACTCGACTCCCGGTGGCGGTCCACGCCGAAGACCCCCGCCTCTTCCGCGAAGAGACCGGGCTCGAGGGCACCGAGGGATGGAACGCCCGACGGCCCCCCGAGGCGGAGATGGAGGCCTATGAGCGACTTCACCCGATCCCGGGCGGGCTCCGCCTTCACCTCGCGCACGTCACGCTGCCAGCGCTGGCCAGTCGGATCCTCCGGGAGGGCGAGTCCTTTGAGGTCACCCCGCAACACCTCTTGCTCTCGGCGGGCCGCGGGGCGGACGCTCGATGGAAAGTGAATCCGCCGCTCCGCGAACCCCCCGCGTCGAGCGAGCTGTGGGAGATGTTCCGACGCGGACTCGTCCCGATCCTCGCGAGCGACCATGCCCCGCAATCGTCTGAAGTGAAGGCTCGGCCGTTCCTCGAGGCCCCGAGCGGGATGCCCGGGGCTGAGACGATGTTGCCCCTGTTCCTTTCGCGCGTGCGGGACGGCGACCTCGACCTGCCGGTCCTACTCCGCGCGGCGGCCGACCGCCCCGCGCGACTGCTCGGACTACCGCAAGGCCGGATCGCGGTCGGGCACCGCGCGAACCTGCTCGTCATCGATTTCCGACGCCGGACCGAGATTCGGGCCGGCGCGCTGCACGCGCCGTGCGGATGGTCGGCGTTCGAGGGGTGGCCGGCGATCTTTCCCCGAGAACACTACATCGACGGCCGGTTGATCGTCAAGGACGGGGAGTACGTCGGGGCGCACGAGGGTCGGGTGCTTCGTCCCGAATTCGCGCCCGGAGAATCCGTGCCCGCCGGCTAGGCGGCCGGGCCGCTGGCCGGCGGCACCCGCCCGAGGCGGTACTCCCGGTGCCACCGAAGGAAGAGCCACGCGAAGAACACCGCGGCCGCGACGACGATCGCGTAGTCCGCGTAGCTGAAGTACGGAACGAGGACGTTCCAACGGCTCCGCAGCACGACCCCCGCGTAGAGTAGAGCGGCGATGTAGGGAATTCCCCCGATCGCCGTGAACGCGCCGAACTTCCACGGTTTCATCCGGGCCGTCCCGGCGGGATAGCTCACGTAGGCGGTTACGATTGGGAGCAGGCGCCCCACGGCCACGATCACCTCGCCGTGGCGAGCGAACCAGACATCCATGCGCGCCAGGAGCCGGGGGTCGAGCCGCAGCCGCCGGGGCGCCCGGGTCGTGACCCAGTCCCGGCCCCACCGGCCGACGGCGTAGGCGAGGAAAGCGCCGACGAGCGCTCCCGCCTCCGCGGTCGCGAGCGCGCCACCGAACGACATGATGCCCATCGCCACCAGGAATCCGGTAAAGGGCAGGATGACCTCGCTCGGGATCGGAGGGATGCCGAAGCTTTCGACCGTCATCAACCCGAACAACCCCGGGTACCCACCCCAGCGGAGCACCC
>JBARJD010000009.1:0-7481 GCA_049800095.1 Thermoplasmata archaeon
AGAATCCCCACCGGACCCAGGCCGAGGATCATGACGGTCGTCGCGGGGGGGAGGCCCACGGTTCGGAGCGCCGTGAGCGCACACCCCGCCGGCTCGAGCATCGTCCCGTCCTCCCAGCTCACGGCCGGAGCCAGCGGAAGCACTGCCCCTCGACTGACGTTGACCGACGGGACGCGGAACAGTTCCGCGAACCCTCCGGGGTCGAGGTTGGTCTTGGTGTACGAGGGGCAATAGGTGTAGGCTCCGCTGTAGCAGGCCGGGCACGCGTAGCAGGGGACATGGTGGTGCGCGAACACGCGGGTGCCCACGGCGAGGCCCGTCACGCCGGCGCCGACTGCAGCCACGGTGCCGACCGGCTCGTGGCCGATGACCTGCGTCGCCCGGTAGTTTCCCTTCACTTTCTCGAGGTCGGAACCGCATATGCCGCACGCCGCGAGGGATACAATCACCTCCCCCGGCCCGGGTGATGGGTCAGGGTGCTCCTCGACGACGACGCGGCCCGGCGCTGCGAGGAGACCGACCTTCATCGGGCCCGAAGGGCGGCCCCGATGGACGCGTCCAGGATCTCGACGCCTTCGTCGACCTCGTCGCGTTGGATGATGAGCGAGGGGATGTACCGCACCGTCGATTTGCCGCACGGTAGAAGGAGCAGTCCCCTCTGGTAGGCCTCCACGAGGATTTGGTCACGGAGCGCCACCGCCGGGGTCTTCGATTTCGGGTCCTCCACGAACTCGGTCGCGACCATGAGACCGAGCCCCCGGACGTCGCCGATGACCTCGTACTTCCGCTGCAGCTCCTGCAGGCGTTTCATCAGATAGGCGCCCTGAGTCTTCGCATTCTCGAGGAGATGCTCCTTCTCGATTACCGTCAGGACGGCCTGCGCCGCGGCCACGGAGACCAGGTTACCGCCGAATGTGTTCGAATGCGGGCCCTTGTAAGGATAGTCCAAGTCCTTGCGGAAGATTATCGCGCCGATCGGCAATCCCCCTCCGAGGGACTTTGCCGTCGTGACGATGTCGGGAACGATGCCGTGGTGCTCGATGGCGAACATGCGCCCCGTCCGACCGATACCCGACTGCACCTCGTCGTCGATGAACAGGATGTCGTGCTCATCGAGGATCGACTTGATCGTTGTGTGCCATCCTTTCGGGGGAACGATGTAGCCGCCCTCGCCCATGACGGGCTCGGCGATCATCGCGGCGACATCGGTCGGGGGCACCGACGTCTCGAAGTAGAGCTCCTTCAGGATCTTCGCGCAGTACAGGTCGCAGCTTGGGTAGGTAAGCTTGTACGGGCAGCGGTAGCAGTACGGGGGGGGGATGTGCGTCGCGCCCCCCGTGTGCGCATTGAACCGAGCCCGTTGCACCGTCTTGGATGTCGTCAAGGCGAGCGATCCCATCGAGCGGCCGTGGAAGGCACCGAGCAGGCCGATGACCAGGGGCCGCTGCTGGTTCCAGCGGGCGAGCTTGATAGCGGCTTCGGCGCTCTCGGTGCCGCTGTTGGTGAAGAAGACCTTCTTGGGGAAATCGCCCGGCACGAGGTGGCCGAGGCGCTCGGCGAGTTCGGTCTGCGAAGCGTAATAGAAGTCGGTCCCGGCGAAGTGCATGAGTCGGGCGGTCTGTTCTTGGACCGCGGCGACGACGTCGGGGTGGCAATGGCCAACGTTCAGGACCCCCACGCCGGAGGTGAAATCGAGGAGCCGATTGCCGTCGGCGTCGGTGACCCAGATTCCCTCCGCCGAGTAGGCGGCGACCGGGGAGGTCTTTGTCGTGGTCATCAGGTATTCGTCGTCGGCGGCGATGATGGCCCGGGTCTTGGGGCCCGGGATGGGCGTAACGATCCGGATTCCGCGTGTTATGGTCGTAGGAGGGGTGGAGCTTGCCGGCGGGACGGCCTTTCGTTGGGTAGAGCTGGACGACATTGGAGCGCCTACCGGAAGTCACGAGGGCGGTCCATTAAAGGACTTCGCGGGGGGCATTTCCTCCGACGGGAGAGGGGGCCGCCGGGGCGACACTGTTTTCGGCATCGCCCCCTCTAGCCTGGCGCCATGTCGACTTCGTGGCGCTACTCCCCGGCCTGGCTCTTCGTTCTGCTGATTGCGGGAATATTTGTCGTGGGGGTGACCGTCCCCCTCGAGATCGCATCGTACTCGTCCGGGCACCAGAAAGTCCCGGTCGACGAATCGTTGGAGAACTCGTTCCGTATCGCCTACATCGGCCAGTGGAGCGGCTACGGGAACCACTGGTACAACTACACGGTAACGTTCGCCGCCCCGGGCCTGAATTGGAGCGACCTCTGGATGACCGTTTTCTTTAATGGCACGACCACGCCGATCGAGTCCGAAACGGCGCACGCCGTGGTTAACAACGGGACCGTGGCGTACTTCAACTTCCTGAATGGGAACTGGAGGGGTGGGTCGGCCTTGGTGCGAGTCGGGGAAACGCTGAGCATCGACACCGCAGAGTTTGGCGGGGACGGCAACACGCTCTACGTCGTGGCGATCTCCGGCTATTTCAGCGGGTCGTTCTCTCTGGTCATCCCGTGAAGGGATCCCCTCCCGGGGATCGCGGCCCGCCTCAGCGTCGGAGGCGGCGGGACGACCACCGCTCTAGCCCGTCACAGCAGAGAGTGATCGCGGTTCCGAGGAACACGATCGCCGCCGTGGGGAAGGCGTACATCCACCAGAAGTTGCCGCCGGGGAACGGACTCCACCCGGTACACATCCCGTACGCGAGCAGGAACCCCCAATCCGGATAGTTCTGGTTCGGTAACGGGGACACGAGCAGCGTGCCGCCCGAGGTAAGACAGCTGAGGTACGGGAACATCGTGAGCACGAAAATGATGTTCACGAAGTCCGTCGGGAGCTGCGCCAGGATGGGCAGGTAGCTGTTCGGCATTCCGTGACGGAAGAGGAGGCGCGCCCGGCGGGCGCCCGCCACTTGCGCGGCCTGGACGTAGCCGGTGTTCGCCACCTGCCGTGCGCGGGCCAGGACAGGCCGAGCATAGTAAGGCCACAGGACGAGCACGAAAAGAATGACGAACAAAGGGAACAGATCCTGGTAGGGGACGTACCCACCGATTCCAACAAACAGGATGGAGACGAAGAAAACCGCCGGCACGGACCCAACGATGTCGGCCGCCGCCGATACGAACCACTCGCTCCGGCCGCCGAACAGACCCCCGCTGGTCCCCGCCAGCAGTCCGAGTCCGGCGGCGCCAAGGAGGATCGACCCGAACAGGATCAGGTCGAGCGGAGTAGCCTGGACAAGTCCTTGAAAGACGTCGACGCCAATGTAATTGATCACGCCGAACGGGTGCGCCGCGGATGGTGGGGTATCCGATACGCGCTGCAGCAGCCGGTTGACGTAGTAGGACGTCAGATGCGGGCCGAACTCAACCACCGCCGCGACGGAGACCCCCGCCAGAAACGCCAGGAACGCGATCCCTGCGAGGAGCGATGGGGTCTCCCGGACCGCTTGGAGGCTCTCCTCCAAGCGTGCCCGGGTGTGCGCGCCGGAGTCGGGACCCGGTCCCGGGGACACCGAATCGGAGAGCGGAGGGGGCATCGGCTGTCGAGAAAAGACTCCCTCAGCCATCGCTCGACCTCAGGGGTTCCGCAGGGCCAACGTCGGGTCGAGCATCCGGGCGAGGACCTCCGCCACGATGGCGATAACAAGAATGCTGAGCACCAGAAGGAACACGATGACGCTGTAGAGTTCGTTCGAACTCCCAAAGAATCCCAGGCCACCAAAGATACCCCCGGAGCCGGAGACGAACTGGAACAGCAGGATGGCGCCGACCCCCTGGTCATTGTATGCGATCTCGGCAAACGACTGGATGACGACATACGCGGGGACGGTCGCTGCGAACGCCAGGAGATAGAGGGCCAAGTACCTGCGACCGACGTGCTTCCACAGGATGGTTCGTTCGTCGATGCCCCGGGCCCGAGCGGCGATGACCGAGGGCGCCGTCGAGAGTCCCACGACGGAGTAGCGGGCGTACCGGAGGAAGATGCCGACGTACACTACCGCGATGCCAAGGGCCTGAATGATGGTCCGGACGAGCTCGTCCGAGAAGAACGCGAAATCACCGTGGAGCAGCGAATCGATCAGCGGGAACCCGGTGGGGGAGGTGTTGTCGGCGAGACCCACCCACGACGGTTGTCCCCCGTGAATGGAGTACCAAATCGTGCTCGGTAGCGAACCGTAGAGGCTGTCGTTGTACGTGTGAAGAAACCAGCCGTAGAACGCAAAGGGAACAAGGAAGAGCACGACGATCGACGGAATCAGGAGCGCCGTAGCAGAGCCGATCCGTACCGCCGCATCAAAGGGGCGGCCCGGACGCCAGCCGGCGCGGAGACCCAACGGATACGCCAACAACGCCGAGAGTCCCAAACCGAACGCGGCGAGCTCGAGCGAATGCGGCAACCACCATTGGAGCCAATGCACGCTGGTCTGTACGTCCCCACCGTAGACGGACATCCCCCAATTGCCGGTGACAAGGTTTTCGATAAAGTGACCCGCGCCTTCAAGCACGTTCGGCGCCACGCAAGTGAGGCTCGACCAAGGGCACGTGCAGGCGGCGCCGGTGAGGTAACACGGACTTGGGGTTTTGATGCTGAGGGCGGCCGGGAGCACCGACCCGACGAAGTACAGGATGAACAGCACGAACAGCAACTGGGCGGGCAGGAGCCCGAGGCGCATCCCCATAAACCGGAGAAGAGGCCGACGAGACGCCGCCGGATTCCTCGGCCGACGGACCCGGCCCGGACTCCTGCTCATCGCGTTCCCTCGAACTTGGGCGGTCGTCCACCCCTCCGTTTAGGCGAGCATCCCCACAGGTCGGTCGGCACCGGCTTCTGGAATCCCTTGCGCCCCAAAAAGTAGCACCCCGAGGGGAAGATTTGGCGGCTCCGTGCTACGAGCGAACGTTCGCCGCGCCCCCCCCCAGAGCGGTTGGACTCCGGCGGGCCGGTCGCGTATTAACCTCGCCTCGACTGCACGCCTCCACAGCCATGGTCGATTCAGAACGCCCCGTCCGCGCCCCTATTCCGACTCCGCCCCTCGTGCGCTTCGAGGAACTCCCGCTCCACGCCACTCTCCGGCAAGGGGTCCGCGAGATGGGATACGACTCCGCTACCCCGATTCAGAGCCGAGCCATCCCCGAGGCTGTACTGGGCCGGGATGTGGTCGCCACCGCACAGACGGGCACCGGCAAGACGGCCGCATTCCTGCTCCCGATCCTCGAGCGTACGCTGGACTTACCGCCGGGCCGTATCTACGCACTGGTCCTGACCCCTACCCGGGAACTCGCGCTCCAGGCCGAAGGCTTCCTCAAGAAGCTCGGACATTACACGAAGCGTCGGGGTGCGGCGGTCTACGGCGGCGTCGGCATGGAGCCGCAGATGCGCGCCCTGCGGGGCGGGGCCGAAATCATTGTGGCGACGCCGGGCCGGCTTCTGGACCACATGGCGCGCGGCTACGTGGACTTCCGGCACCTCCGCATTCTCGTCCTGGATGAGGGCGACCGGATGCTGGACATGGGATTCATGCCCGACGTGCGTCGCATCTTATCCTCACTGCCGCGGGATCGTCAAACGATGCTCTTCTCCGCCACGATGCCGCCTGAAGTGGTCAAGATCGCCCATGAATTCCTCCGGGACCCCCGCATGGTCCACGTCGATCCGACGACGGTCGCGGCGGTAGGAGTCTCCCATCTGGCGCTCCCGGTACCTTCGTATCTCAAGGCCCCCCTTCTCCGCGAGTTGCTTCAAGACGCGACCATGACCAGCGTGCTCGTCTTTGCGCGGACGAAACATCGGGCGGACCGGCTGGCGCGGCAGCTCCAACAGTGGAACATTCCCGCCACGGTGATCCACGGAAACCGCAGTCAGAGTCAGCGGATCCGGGCCCTGGAAGGGTTCCGGGAAGGCGAGCACCGGGTCCTGGTCGCGACGGACATCGCCGCCCGAGGTATCGACGTGGAGGATGTCAGCCACGTGGTGAACTTCGATGTCCCGCACGAGGCGGAAGTTTACATCCACCGGGTGGGCCGAACCGCTCGGGCGCAGCGACGCGGCGATGCTTTTACCTTGGTAGGCCCCGACGAACAGGATGATTTCGACAATATCGAGAAACTTCTTGGCTTCACCATTCCCCGAGCCCGAATCCCCGGTTTCGTCTACGACGCCCCACCCCCGCCCCGTATGCCGGACCAGCGCGGAGGGCCTTCGCGGGGCGGCGGCCCTCCCCGGAGCGGCGGCTACTCCGGTGGCTCGTCCCGGGGCCGTCCTTCGTATGGTCGGCGGTCCGGTCCGCCTCGGAGCGCTCCACCCGAGCGCGGCGGGCGACGGAATTACCGCCGCTGGTGAGCTCGGTCTCCGAGCGGACCCGCCGGGGTCGGAGCCGGGGTTTCTTAAGCGCCGGGACTTGGGTCCCCCGAATCACGGGGGATCGATCATGGGGTCACCTCACTCTAGTGCGCTGTACCAGAGCATCCACCGGCAACCGGAGGTCCTGAGGGACGTCCTTCGGCGAGAGCCGGAGCACGCGCGGCAGGCCGCCGAGATCCTCGCAGGAGGGCGTCGCATCTACCTAGCGGGAACGGGAACGAGCAGCCATGCGGCCATCGTGACCGAATACCTGTACCGATCGCTGGGGCTCGACGCCGAAGCTCGGACGGTATTCGACCTCGCCAATTACGGGCCTCGTCTCCGGCCGGAGGACGTGGTGGTACTGATCAGCCACCGAGGGGGCAAGACGTACGGAAACCGGGTCCTCGAGCTCGCCCGGGCGGCCGGCGCCAAGTCGATCGGGGTGACCGGTCTGGACTCCCCGATGTCGATACCGGAGGTGATCTTTCATTCTGCACCGCAGGAGAAATCTTCGACGCACACGATGAGCTATACCGGGAATCTGATGGCGCTCGCGATGGCCGGAGTCGCGTACGCGGAACGGGGGGGCTCGACGCCGCATCCCCTGCGCTCGGTCCTCGAGGCGATGCCCATGACGTTCGAGGGCGTTCTCCAGCGGGAGCACGTGATCCAGCCGGTCGCCCAATCGCTCTCGAATTCGGGACGACTCGTCCTGGCGGGAGCTGGCCCCAACGTGCAGACCGCCCGGGAGGGCGCTCTCAAGGTCAAGGAGTCCTCGTATCTCGTCGCGGAAGGATTCGAGTTCGAGAATCTCCTGCACGGCGGCATTCAGCCGCTCAAGGCGGGAGACACCGCCGTGGTGCTGGTGCCTCCAAGTGCGGCCGCGGAGAGAGCGACCGACGTGGTGCGCGCCTTGGAGCTGCTCGGCGCGTCGATCTTGGTGCTCCATGACGAGTCCCACCCCTTCCCGGTGCCGGCGATCGACCCACCGGGACCCCCCGTCTCCATGTTTCTCCTCCCGTCCGTTCCGGAGCTGCTCAGTCCGATGGTCAACGTGCTCCCCCTGCAAATCCTCGCGTGCACGACGGCGGAGATCCGCGGAACGAAT
>JBARJD010000010.1:0-13897 GCA_049800095.1 Thermoplasmata archaeon
TCTCTACTTTGGGCGGGGGGGCTGGGACGGGGGCCCTACCGTTCGTTCTCGAGGCCGCGGCGCGCTCCTGCGAGGTACTGTCGGTCTTTGTCGTAAAGCCGTTCAAGCTCGAGACGGAACGCCGGGCGGTGGCGGACCGGGCTCTGGCTCGGCTCCACTTCGTCGACAGCTTCGTCGCGCTGCAGCAGAGGGGCCTCGCGACGCTCCAAGTCCTCGATAACGAGACGCTCACGAAGGATGCGGCCAAGATCCCTATCGCTCGATTCAATACCTACTGGGCCGAATTCATCGCTGGCCACATCGAGAAGTCGTTCGTAATCCCGGCCGAAGCGGCCATGGAGGCGAGCCGGCTGGCGATGTTGAACGACCCGGCGCATGCCGGGCGGATCCCCTCCGAGCCGGACGTCGTGGACCACGTTGTGCCCGCCCCGATGCCCGAGCGTCCGGGGCTGGAGCCGCCGGGGATGCCGGGACCCCTGCCCGCGGCCTCTTCCGAGATCGAATTGACGCTCGAAGTCGTCGGGTTGCCCCCCGGCGGCCAGGAACTCCTGTGACCGTTCGCAAGTAGGCCTCGGGCGCCCCCGCCGGAAGTCCGCTCACCGTCGCGTACCATTATGGTGGGTGCCGGCTACCCCCTCTCGTGGACGGCCGAATCCTCGTGGCGGGGCTGACCCTCATACTTCCCGCGGTCCTGATGGGCGTGACCGTGGCTTGGTTCTCCACCAACCCGATCTCCATGCTGATCCTCTTCTCGGTGATGCTGCTCGGGAGCCTCTACCTGCTATCGTACACCGACGCGTTCGTCGGCAATCCGTCGGACGCGTAACGGCCGAGCGCCGTCGGGCGCGGCTCACTGATAGATCGGAAGGTGGTCCGTGCCGGACGCCGCCGGCGGCGCTGGCTCCCGACTCTTGACCGCCGCGCGCAGCGCACGCTCGATCATTTCGGCCTGCGTTCGGAGCGGTTTCGTGTCGATCTTGACGTGAGGCAACACCTGGTCGATCACCTCGATGATCTTCGCGGCGGCGCGATGGTCCGGGTACCCTGCGTCGGTCGCGCTCACGAGGAGTACGCTGACGGGAATGTGGGCCGTAAGGCCTTCGACGAGGAGGGCCCCGGAAACACCCCCGATGACGCCGTCCCCCATCGTTCGCACGCCAGCGGCCTTGTACTCTTCGGGAAGATGAGGAGACGACCCCGACCCGGCGTACCAAACCATCTCGTCGGGAGTCTTGCTCTCGGTGTCGGCGGCATCGGCATCGCTCGGATGCGGGACGATGCCCTCCAGGCCCAGGATTCGCCCTGCCTTCAACTGCGTAGACATCCCGATGAGCGCCGCGGCGAGGGGGTTCATCAGCCCCGGTAAGAGGGGGAACTCCGACAGCACCAGTATGAGCTCCTTGTTCGCGTAGGCCCGCACCGGCGGGTTGACGCGGCCCCCCTGTACGACGGCGAGCGGCGGAAAATCCTCGGAGGCCAGGGTGCCAATCCGGGGTAGCTTCAGCGCTTGGAGGATGTAGTGGCCCGCCACCGTCGGGGCGAGGCCCGCACTGGGGAAACAACTGAGCAGGATTGCCCCGGGATCCGGCATCACCGCGCCGGACTCCGGGCGCCAAACGACCGTCATGGACACTTGGGGGTCTGAGAGTCCGGTTCCTACTTAGGGGTTGGTACTAGGTCCGTGCGACCCCCATTCCGCCGGCCTGTCAAACGACAAGTACCCACCGCCGTCTCCCGAGTCCCGTGGGGCTTCCCCTCCGAGACATCACGCATCCTACCGAGATCCCTTGGTCCGCTCTAGTAGGTCGGACTCTCGCCGTAGACGGCAACAACATGTTGTACCAGTTCTTGGCCACGATCCGGGCGGCCGATGGACAACCGTTCACGGACAAGTCCGGTCGTGTGACGGCCCACCTGATTGGTCTCCTCTATCGTACGACGTCGTGGCTCGAACAGCAGATCCGGCCCGTCTGGGTGTTCGATGGTCGGCCTCCGGATCTGAAGGCCGGCACGATTCGGACCCGGTTCCTCGCGAAGGAAAGGGCGCAAGAGGCGTGGAACGAGGCGCTTGCGGCGGGAGACCTGGAGACCGCCCGACGGAAGGCCGCACAGACCTCGCGCTTGACCCGGCCGATGATCGAGGAAGCGGTCCAACTCCTCCACGCGCTCGGACTTCCCACCGTTCAGGCCCCTTCGGAAGGCGAAGCCCAGGGGGCCCGCATGGCGTCCTCGGGAACGGTGTGGGCGAGCGCATCCGAGGACTACGATTCGCTTCTCTTCGGAACCCCCCGTCTGGTCCGGGGGCTCGGTTCCCGCCAGGCGCGCACCGGAACCCGAGCCGCCCAGTTGCTGGACCGCGAGCGGCTGCTCTTCGAACTCGGCATCTCCCAAGAGGAACTGATCCTCATCGGGCTGCTCATCGGGACCGACTTCAATGACGGGGCGCGGGGATACGGCCCCAAGAAGGCACTAAAACTCGTCCAGAAGCACCTCGGCTGGGAGGATACCCTCCGAACGGCCGGCCTCGAACCCATGGACGTCGAGGAGGCCGCGGAGATCTTCCGGAACCCCCCCGTGGTCGAGGTTCCTCTCCCGGTCTTCGGCGAGCCGAACGACGGGGAGCTCCGCCGGCTGCTCGTCGCCGGGCACGACTTCTCCGAGGAGCGCGTGGACGGGGCGCTCCACAGGATCCGATCGGCCCCGAAACGTAAGGCTACGTCCCTGCCGATGCCGGGTCGGCAACAGCTTCTGGATGTATATCCCGCGGGAGACCCATGAAGCGGTTCGAATCCGTCCCAAACTTTTCCGAAGGTCGCGACAAGGGACGCGTCCAAGCGATCGTCGCGGAGGGCCGGGGGGTCGTCGGCGTTACCGTGCTCGACGTGGAGCTCAACGCCGATCACAATCGGTCGGTCGTCAGTCTAGTTGGCGAAGCCGATCCGCTGGTCGAGGCGGTCTTCCGCATGATCCGAAAAGCGGTGGAGGTCATCGACCTGAGGCAGCACCGAGGAGAGCACCCTCGCATGGGAGCCGCCGACGTGGTCCCGTTTGTTCCCCTCGGGGACGCGACCATGGCGGAGGCCGTGGCCCTCGCCGAACGACTGGGTGAGCGAGTTTGGTCGGAGCTGCGTGTACCCGTGTACTTGTACGGGACGGCCGCCCGACGGCCCGAACGGGCCGACTTGGCCGTGGTGCGCCAGGGCGGCTTCGAGGGGCTTCGAGAGGCGGTGAAGACCGACCCGGCGCGCCGGCCCGACTTCGGCGACCCGGAGTTGAATCCGTCGGCCGGCGCGGTCGCGATCGGTGCTCGACCCGTCCTCATCGCGTACAATGCGTACCTCACCACTCCGGACGTCGGCGTCGCGAAGAAGGTCGCGCACTCCGTTCGGGCGCGCGATGGGGGGCTGGCGGAGGTCAAGGCGCTCGGCTTCGAGATCAAGGAACGGAACCGGGCCCAGGTCTCGATGAACCTCACGGACTACCGGAAAACACCGGTGCATCGGGCGCTGGAGGCGGTCCGACGCGAAGCGGCTCGTTACGGCGTGGCCGTCGAGGAATCCGAGATCGTGGGCCTCATTCCCGAAGACGCGCTCCTGGACGCCGCCGAGTTCTACCTCCAGTTGAATCAGTTCTCCCGGGACCAGCTTCTGGAGCGAAAGCTCTCCGGCGAACCCCCCGGTTCCGGCGGGGAAACTCGGCCAGGACCCCCGCGAGGACTCCAGCACCTGACGGTCCAAGATTTCCTCGGTCGGGTGGCGGCTCGGACCCCGACGCCGGGTGGAGGCAGCGTGGCGGCGATCGCGGGGAGCATGGGCGCGGCGTTGGGCGAAATGGTCGTCGCCTACTCCACCCGCGCAAAGCAGACCCCGTCCGCCCGACTGGCGGCTCTCACGAAGGAATTGATCGAGGGCCGAGGGACATTTCTCGAGCTGGCCAACGCGGACACCGAAGCCTACGAAGCCGTGCTCACCGCCGGTCGGGCCCGAAAGGGCCGGCCGGACGATCCCGCCGCCCAACGCGCGTATCTGGACGCGCTGCGCCACGCGGCGGAGGTTCCGCTCGACACGGCCCGGCTCGCCCGGCGCTTGCAGAACCAGCTCGAGGCCCGTCGGGAAGAGACGAACGCCACGCTCGGCAGCGACCTAGTGTCCGGGCTGACGCTCCTTCGGGCGGCGGCTGACTCGGCTCTCGCGAACGTGTCGATCAACCTGGTCGAACTACGCGAGGCGGGGATGCCGGTGGGCGACCTCGAAGCGGAGCGGGACCGGCTCAGCGGCCCGCCATGACGGGAGACACCCCGGCCCCGCGACCGTACGTCCACGTCAACTGCGCGGTGTCCTTGGACGGACGGCTCGCCTTCGCCGGAGGGAAGCGGGCGTATCTGTCGGGCCCGCAGGACCTCGCTCGCGTGCAGGCCCTCCGGGCGAGCCTCGGTGCCGTTCTCGTGGGAGTGGGGACGGCAATCCTCGATGACCCTTCGCTGCGTGTCCATTGGGAACTTCTTCCACGGCCACCCGGACCGCCCCCGGTGCGGATCTGCCTCGACGGCAGCGGTCGTCTCCCGGCCTCGGCGCGGCTGTTGGACGGGACGCAGCCGACGATCGTTGGCACGACCGAACGCGCGCAGCGGAGCTACCCCTCCTCGGTCGAGACGATCGTGGCGGGACCCGGGCCAGACGTCGACCTCCCCCTCTTTCTCGGCGCCCTGGCCGCCCGCGGTCTGCGCGGAGTGCTGGTGGAGGGAGGGGCCCACGTCATCGCCAGCTTCCTTCGGTCGGGATCCGTGGACCGAATGACGGTCTACGTCGCTCCGGTCCTCATCGGAGGCGACACCGCGCCCTCCCTGATGTCCGGGCCGGAGAGTCACTCCTCTGAGGATTGGGTCGAGCTGCTTCGGGAGTCGGCCGAGCCGCTGGATGACGGCGTGTTGATCTCCTTGCGTCCCCGGGACGCGCCCCTCGTTCGTCCGCCCGCACCGTTATAGGCCTCCCGGGTTCCGAGGCCGACGGAGAGGCTGGCGATGAAGCTCACCCACTTCGTTCTCGCCGACCAATTCCATTTCGGCATGATCACGGACGCCGGCGACTTCATCGACCTGGACACGGCCTGTCGCGACTACTTCGGTGTCAATCCCGTGAAGGGCGCCGACCCGAGCCGCTTCCGCGACATGCGGACGTTCTTCACCGGCGGCGCGGAGTCCGTCGCGATCACGAAGAAGATCCAAGAATACATCGACCGGCGGCGGGCCATGGGATGGACGCCGCGGGCCGCCACCGGCGCTCGGTTCTTTTTCAAGCCCGAGGAGGGCATCAAACTGCTCGCCCCGGTCACGTCGGGGGCGAAGATCTACCTCCTCGCCTCCAACTCCAAGAGCCACCTCGCGGAACAGAAGAAGGAGGCCCCTCCGCGCCCCTATCTGTTCACGCGGTTCTTCAACAGCCTCGTCGGCCCGAGCGAGTCCCTCGTCCTGAGCCCCCACGGCCAGTTCCCCGATGTCGAACTCGAACTCGCGGTCGTCATCGGGCAGAAAGGAAAACACGTGCCGGCCAGCCGGGCGATGGAGATGGTCGCCGGCTACACCATCGTCCTTGACATGGGCTACCGCGACCTCCAGTATCCGCCCGGAGGTACGGTCGACTGGGTCCAGGGCAAGGGCTTCGACGCGACGATGGCCGTGGGCCCGTGGGTGGTCCCGAAGGAGGAGGTCGGGGCGCCGTACCCCCTCCAGATGGAGCTCAAGGTCAATGGCACGGTCCGGCAGAAGGGCGATACGACCGACTATCTGTTCCGCATTCCGGAGATCGTCGAGCATCTCACCCGGGGGGTGACCCTCGAACCGGGGGACCTCATCTCGCTTGGAACGCTCGGAGGCGTCGCCGGATTCGAGTTCGGCAACGAGAGCCGGAAGCTCAAACCGGGCGATGTGATCGAGGGAACCATCGAACGGATCGGCGGCCTTAAGGTCGGGACGAAGGCGGAGGCTCCCCCGCCCCCACCGCCGCCGCCGGGCGCGCCTCCCCCCGCAGCGTAAGAAAGAGCGCCGTCGAACGCGGCACCGTCAGGGTCTCTCCCTCCTTCCCCCGGGTGGGGTCGGGCACCGTCGGGTAATCGACGTCGGTCAAGAGCTGAACCTCCGCCGGCGCTCCCCCGGCGAAGGGGGCGTCTCGGAACGGCTCGAACCGGTCCAGTTCGTCTCGGGTGAGCGGCAGTACGCGGAACCCGGTGCCCCCGTGTAGGGAACCTGGCAACCGGATCAGCCGGTGCACGTCCGTGGTCACGGGCGCGTCGGTCTCGCCCTGCACCTGGATCCGGGCCTGGTCCAGGATCTGCGCGAGCAAGGCGGGTGGAAAATCGATCGTGGCCACGTCCAAGGAGAGTCCCTCCCGGATACGGCGTCCCTTGCCCTCCCGCACGAGACGCTCCGCCCAGTCGCGCGCGACCGAATCGGACGCGCCGGCCTCGCGCATCTCCCGGGCCGCCACATCGACGCCACCCTCGTCCCACCGAGCCAGAATATGGAAGAGGGACCGCGTGAGGCGACCCGGCCAGCCTGGGGCGTCCGGCGGCGCGAGGCGTTGATACGGTCGTTGCCGGACACCGGTGGGACGGTCGGCTCCGGCCCCGGCGAGTTCCGCCCCGTAACCCATCGAGAGCGCCGGTCCCCGGTCGGCTTCGCGCAGCTCATGGACTCCCTCTCGGGGATCCACCCCGACCCCGAGGATGTACTCGACCAGTTCCCGTCGCTCCCCGCTCGAGAGCGGCAGCACGGCCTCCGCGTGGACGTGGGCATGGAAGCCCCGGCCCCCCGAGAACACGATCGAGACGTCCCGGGAGTCAAATCCGAAGTCGCCGAGCAGGAACTCGTCGACCAGGTCTCGGAACCGGGAGCGCGCCAAGGTGAGCTGCTCGGCGTACGTCTTTCCCTCGGCGTGCCGCAGGTGGTCCGCGTCCAGATCGAAGATCAGGTCAGCACCGAGCCAGTCCTTTGCCACCATCGTGGCGGCGCTCGGGCTCCGATAGTACGCGGAGGAGTAGTACACGTGCCGCGGTGCCTCTTGCTCGAGGAACCCGCGCAGCTCGTCCGCCGAGCGGAACGACTCGTGACGGCGCATGAGGGTCTGGACGGAGAAGGGAAAGGCCGCGAACTCTCGTCGAGTGAAGCGGGAAGGGGGTTCCACATGGACGGCCCGGTAGTAGGCCTGGAATTGCCGGTGGGCCCACTCCAGTCTCGGCGGGTCGAGCGCCGCGGTCTTCCCCACGGTCGGGTCACTCCTCGCCCGGCAGCTCCGACGGCTCCAACGCTTCGGCCCGGTTGGCCTCGGTCCGGAGACGGGCGAGGAGATGGAAGACCGTGGAGTGCTCGCTCCCCCGGAGGAGCATTTCGATGGCCTGAGTGGCCCGACCGAGCTCTTGCTCCTTCCCGATCAACGCAACCGTGCTCCCATAGACGCTCACCGAGCATCCAGAGAGCTCCTCGAGTCGGGTCCGGGCGCGGCCGGCGGTGCCGATCAGGCGGGATCGGACTCGCCAAAGGGCCGATTTGGTCTGCTTCCCGGTCACGTGCTTGATGTCAATAATCCCCAGGTAGGTGTCGTCCTGGAGAAGTCGCATCGCGCGCTGGGGCGAGAAACCGCGCCCGATCGCCAGGACGATGTCCCGGGCCTTCATTGCTCCCAGCGGGTCGTCGGTGTCGTCGTTGGAGACCCCCACCACACCCTCGTCGGAATCTATCTCGAGGTGCGCCTTCGTCTTCTCTTCGATCTGACGACGCGTCGAGCCCCCGGGGCCGATCAAGGCGCCGACCCGGTCGTCGGGAATCCGGGCGAAGAGCACGCTCATGAAGTCACCTCGGGTGGCATCTGGAGGCCACCCGCCGCCTCGAAAAACGCCTTCGGAGACGTGTCGACGCCCAGCCGGCGGAAGTATCGAGCGAAGTTAGCCGCATCCCTCTGAAGGAGCTCCATCGCCTGGGGGTGTTCCGTCGAGATCGCCTGCGCGACGTCGATGATGACCGGTCGGTCCTCCAACACGAGCACGTTGTAGGGGGAAAGGTCGCCGTGAACGAGGTGGGCCGTGACGACCATCCGCTTCAACTGAGCCGTGAGGTCGGCGTAGACGGCCTCGGGGTCCTGGAGGACAATCTCCTGCATGGGGGGGGCCGGTAAACCCTCCGCGCCGATGAACTCCATGACGAGCACGTTCCGGTAGCACGTGTAGGGCTGGGGGACCCGCACGTCGGCGGCCCGCAACTGGGTGAGCACCGTATGCTCTCGACGCGTCCAGGCGAAGATCATCCGGGAAGTATTCCCCATCGCGCCGACCTCTCGGCGGAGCCACTCGATCACGTACGGGGGTACATGGCGGAAGATCGTGTTCCCGATACGATAGATCTTGACCGCCCGAAAACCTCCGGTGGCGCTGGCCCGGAACACGCCCCCTTCCTTTCCGGTGGAGATCGGGTAATCGACGCTCTGGAACTGGCCTTGGTTGATCAAACGCCCGACCGCTAACAAGGTGGCGTGGTCGAAGAACTCGTCGACCAGCTTCCGTTGCTGACGTTCTTTGCGCCGGTCCTCTACTCGTTCGGTGCGAGTAGGGTAGAGAAGCTCCTCGGGGTCGGGCACCCCCGACGAACCCCAGCACGGGGCCAAAACGGTTCGCACCGTCTGGGCGGTGGCGCCGAACGGCTCCTCCGACGCCCGAACCCCTTATGCGCCCAATTCTCATCCGCCGCGGCAGGGACTCATGGTCGACGCGGCCAACTTGGCGATCAGCGCGGTTCTCATCATCGTGGGTAGCGCGCTCTTCGGCTTCGAGCTGATCCATCCGGGCGCGTGGCTGCTGATTCCCGCCTCCATCATGATCGTAGCGGGACTGTTGTACCTGACCCTGCCGGGTCTGCTGCTCAACTCCGTCTTCGGCCCGGCGATCGTGGTGCTCGTGGCGCTCGGCGCCGCCCTGGCAACGATCCCCTACTACCGGTGGGTTGCACCGACCCATGAACCGCTGAGTACCACGGTTAAGTCGCTCGAAGGCCAAACCGGTATCGTCGTCGCGCCCGTCGTGCCGGACTCCTTGAGCGGCAAGGTCCAGATCCAATCGGAGGTCTGGTCGGCCCGCAGCGACCAACCGATTCCGACCGGAACCAGAGTCCGCGTTGTTTCCGGAGAAGGCGTCAGCGTGCTCGTACGCCCGTTGGAAGTCGCCCGAGCGGAAAACTGAGGAAAAGGAACCATGGTCGACCCCGTTGCGCTAACTCTGATTGCGATCTTCGTCGTGGCCATCATCCTGATCATCATCAATCGAATGGTCTACCAGATCCAGCCGTACCAGAACGGCATCGTCACGCTGTTGGGATCCTACAAACGGATACTCAACCCCGGCTTGAACATTGTGAGTCCGCTCGCCCTTGTGATCAAGATCGACCTCCGGACGCAAGTGCTCGAGGTGCCCCGTCAGGAAGTGATCACCAAGGACAACTCGCCCACCAACGTGGACGCGATCATTTACATCAAGGTCGTCGATGCGCCGAAAGCGATCTTCCAGGTCCAGGACTATCACATCGCGACCGTGGCGCTCGCCCAGACGACCCTCCGGTCGGTCATCGGAGACATGGAGCTCGATGAGGTGTTGTACAACCGGGAGCGCATCAATACCCGGCTCCGGGACATCCTCGACCAGTCCACCGACAAGTGGGGGGTCCGGGTGGAGGCCGTTGAGATCAAGGAAGTCGACCCCGTCGGTCCCGTCAAGGCCGCGATGGAGGAGCAGACCTCGGCCGAGCGGCAACGGCGGGCGGCCGTCCTTCGCGCCGACGGCGAGAAGCGATCGGCGATCCTCGTTTCCGAGGGGCAGAAGCGGTCCCGAATTCTCCAGGCCGAAGGGCTTCGGCAGTCGAAGATTCTGGAGGCCGAGGGCACTCGACTCGCCACGATCCTCGAGGCGCAAGGAGAGTCGCAGCGTCTGCGGATCCTGGCGCTGGGGGCGGGCACGCTCGACTCGAAGGCGCTGACGGTGCTTTCGCTGGACACCCTCTCGAACCTGGGCAACGGCCAATCCACGAAGATCCTGTTTCCGTTCGAGCTCTCGCGGCTCGTCGAAGGCGCGTCGGAGTACCTCGGCATGGCCCGGACCGTGCCCGACCGGAGCTTGAGCACCATGGACGAGCTCGAGAAGCGGATCGGCACGATGGACGATATCCTGGGCCCGATCCCGAAGCAAGAGGAACTGGTGACGGAGATCAAGTCCATCGAGGAGGAGATCAAGGCGGAGTCGGACGAGTCCGTGGCGATGGTCGCTCCCATCAATACCGCCGGGGGCCCGCGCGCGGCGTCGGACCTGCCCGACCCGCTCGGACAACGGCGGTCGGCTCCCCCGCCCTCGTTCGGCGTGGCGCAGTCCTCCGGGGCCAGTCCCTCGACCACCTCGACGGAGGGAGCCCACGACTTCACCAGCGCGACGGACCCCCGGAAAAAGAAGAACTCACCGCCGAGCTAATCCGTCGGCAACGCCGGGTTCTTCGCCCGCACCAAATGATTTCGGCTCCGCACCAAAAAGAAGGTCCTACGGGTCCCCGTGACGACACTCGATACCAACGATGGCGGAGACAGCCGACCGGTCCCAGGTCCTCGTCGGCGGCGTTGCCGCCTACAACGAGGAA
Organism: Thermoplasmata archaeon; assembly: GCA_049800095.1. GTDB lineage: Archaea > Thermoplasmatota > Thermoplasmata > Lutacidiplasmatales > UBA184 > JAKIWV01. The sequence continues at coordinate 10,661 of JBARJD010000010.1, forward strand.
CGCCGCATTGAAAAGTCGCTTCGTTCCCTTTTGGACCAAGAGCTGCCCGCGGGCGTGGTCTGGGGCACGGTCTGGGTGGTGGTCTCGGGGTGCACCGACCGAACCGCCGAGGTCGTACAGTCTCTCTCGGCCCAAGATGCACGGATCGCCCTGGTGGTCGAGAGTCGCCGGAACGGGAAGGCCGCGGCGTTGGACCAGATCTTCCAACGGGCTCAGGGCGACTACCTCGTCCTGCTGGATGGGGATTCGGTAGCGGCTCCGGGCGCGATTCGTTCGTTGTGGGCGGCGACCCGTGGCGTGAACGCCCCGTTCGCGGTGATGGGGCGACCTTCACCGCCGTCCACGCCGGAGGGCCGGATCTACTCGGAGGTCCAACTCCTTTACCGCCTCCACCACGAGTACCACGCCGAGGTCCTTTCCCGGGGAGAGGGAACCCATCTCGCGGACAACTTGATGTTCCTCTCGCTGGGGGAGAAACCGAGGCTCCCCCGCAGTCTCGTCAACGATGGCCCGTTCCTCGCGCACTGGGTCCTCGAGCGCGGAGGACGTTTGCTCTACGCGCCCGATGCCGGCGTGGTCCTGAAGATTCCGCTCTCTCTCCGCGACCATCTGGCTCAGCGACGACGCATCCACTGGGGACACTGGCAGGTGCGGGAGCTGACGGGTCTCGCCGTGACGACGTTGGAGACCTTGGCCCGCTCGCGGCCGGGTGCCGCGTGGCGGATCGTCGTGCGGTCGGTCCGCGCTAACCAGAAGGGGATTCGGAGCCTTCTGGTGCTTCTGATGGCGGAGGTGGCGGCGGGGACGCTGGCCCGGTGGGACCGGGCGCCGCCTCGCCGGGAGCACGCGATATGGGTCCCGATTCGGGATCGGTTGCCGACCCCGAAGCGTAGATCCCTCTGAGACGGTCGAACTTGGCGACCAGGAAGGTCATCCGGCCTGGAAGGGTGACCGTCCGGAATTCCGAGTCCGCATCTCCGGCCCGGCGATGCCGCGCATTCCGGAGGAGCCCGATGGCTTGGAGGTATGCGGCCACCCACGGGAAGGCGAGGATGTTGAGGAGACGGATTCCCATACCCGCGCGCAGGGCCTCTGGGAACTTCTCGGGCAGGCCCCCCTGCTCCCACCTGGCGAAGAGGCGGGGAGCTTCTGCGCGCAACCACGCCGAGGATCCAAGGAGGCCCCGGTAATACTCCTCTCCCTCCAACGGGCGCACCATGAGGGCCTCGCGGGCGAACAGGAAGCCACGGGAACCGAGGTAGTCCAACCGGATGGAGCGGTCGTCCACGACGTAATTGAAACACCAGACCGGGTCGCCTCGGTCCCGTCCCGCCAAGGCCTCCAGTCGGAGCCGGAGGAACACCAATCCGAGGAAGGCCCAGGTGGCGCCGTTGTGGGTAACGACGAGGAAGTCACAATCGTCCCCCGCCCCCGGCTCACCGTACGCGGTCGAACCTGTGACCCCAACGCAACAAACCATCCGACGCAAGGGGCGTAACGTGGTGTCCAGCAGTACGGCGGCGGCCCGTACGTACCCGACGGACCGGAGGCGACGTTCGTCCCGGAGCGGGTCCGGACTCGCATCGTGGAGTCCCTCCAGCAGGTCCTCCGCGAGCGATTGGAACTCGGGGTGAACCTGGAGCCAGGCCAGTACCTGGCCGCGGGACGTCGGGCCCTCCTCGGGCAGCAGCGCAAGGAATTCCTCGAGCGGAAGCCGACGATGGAATTCCCGAGCGATCGTGAACGCCGAGCCGGCCCGCCGGTCCACGAGGGTGGATGTCGAGTCGGTCCCGGGCACCGTCACGGGTCGGGCGTGAGTATCCGTGCGTCACCTCCGTGCGAGCGTTCGCTGTTGGGTGGAGTTCCGTGGCGGGGGATATAGGAAACCCCGCCTCGCACCACCGACCTACCCAGGGGTAAGCCGAGGGCCGATCCGGCTGGTACTTTCCGCAAAGTACCTCAAGTCGGTGACGCCCTCGGATCGTCGGACCTCGAAGCCGCACTTGGAGCAGGTATCGGACCCATCCTCCCCCATGCCAACGAGGCCGGCCAGCTCGGTTCCGCATCGTGGACACCCGAACACGGCATCGAGGGGGCAAAGAGGCGCCTCCCTCGAGCCCGCCCGGTCCGCGGCGTACCACTTCATCGGGAACAATGGGCTGGACTCACCGAGATAGGCAACCTTTACCCAATCCTCGGACGGGATCCAGGGGATCAGCTCCTCCAACCCCGACCCGAGGCCAACCGTGATTCGGAGGCCGGAGCGCTCGAGCGCGCGCCGGTAACCGTGCCGTGAGCCCACGTATTTCGGGTGGGGTGCGTCCGTCACGTGGACATCCTCGCCTCGCACGAATGTCTCCCATCGGTGACCGGATCCTTCCCGCAACGCCGCTTTCACGTCCTCGGCGAGCGTGCCAGCTGTGAGGGACGGGAAGACCGTCACCACGCATCGCCCGCCAGGGCAGAGCAATTGAGCGAGGGCGCGTGTCGTCTCCTCCCACCGGGGGAGGTGATGAGCGAGCCGGACCATCACGACGGCGTCGAACGTTCCGGGAGCGAAGGGGAGGTGGTGGAGATTCGCGAGCGCCCACCGCGTCGAGGAGTCCAGCCGTCCCCCGGCCGCCGCGCGGGCCCGGGCCAGGCCCGTGGGGTCGAGGTCCATCCCTACATACTCCCCCGCGAGAGCCCGGAGCGCCGGAGTGAGCCGCCCGAAACCGGTCCCGATTTCGAGCAGCCGTCGGCAATGTACCTCGCTCAGGAGCTGGTTCAGTAGGCATTGCTCGATCCGCGTAACCTTCTCTCGCCCGGGCCAGAGCGCCTCGAAGTCGAAGGTGGTGTAATCGGCGATCACTTCCGGCGCGGGTCCCGACGAAGCGGCCACGTTCTTCCGGTGGCCATATCGATCGTCCTGACAAAAGCACGGCGCGCCCCGGCTCCCCGGCCGCGGGCGTGGAACTCCAGATTAGGGGGCGCTGCTTCGCACCATCGTGGGGCGGCCTTCGGATCTTCCCGCGCCCGTCCGTTTGAGCGTTCGGGGAGGTTCCCCCGTGGCACTGTCCTTCGTCGAGGAAGGCCCCGAACTCTTCCTCGTAGCCAGCGACCCCAACGCGATCTGGGCCCGGGAGTCGATTCGGTTTCCCGTTGAGCTCCGTTGGGCCGATGGTCGTGAAGAGTCCCGGATCGCGTGGCCCATCGATGATCCGATCCGGATCGAAGAAGTTTTGGCCGCCTTCCGCC
>JBARJD010000011.1:0-9321 GCA_049800095.1 Thermoplasmata archaeon
CCTTTTCTCCCGTCCCCCGGGGATTCTCCGGGGGACGTGGGTTCTGTTTACTCTCGATCGAGCGTTCGGAGTAGTCGGCCGATGCGGTGGATCGCGTGGGCGCGATGGGACCGCCGGTTCTTTTCGACCAGGTCGAGTTGGCCGAACGTCCGCTGCTCGCCCTCAGGAATAAAGATGGGGTCGTAGCCGAAACCGTGGCTTCCGCGAGGATGGTCGGCGATCCGTCCCCGACACTCTCCCGTTCGTATCCATCGTCGGGCTCCAATCGAGAGGCCGGCCACGGTCCGAAACGTCGCGCGGCGCCCGCGGCCCCGCAGCAGTCGGAGCACGCCCTCCAACCCGATGGTGTTGAAAGCGTACGCAGAATAGACGCCCGGAAATCCGTCAAGCGACGGAAGGAAAAGTCCTGAATCCTCGACGAGTACTCGGTCGCCGATGTGCTCCGCGGCGGCCAGTTTTGCTCCGACCACGGTTTCGAGGCGCTCGGCCTGGACCTCCGGCAACGCCCGGCGGCTCCAGCGAACCTTTACGCCATACTCGGTTAGGATCCTCCTAACCTCTCCGAATTTCCCCGCGTTCGTCGAGACGAACGTGAGATCCATGCGGTTACCAGGGATACCGATCGTAGGCGATGATCTCGTCCGGGCTCTTGCGGCCCTCGGAGGCGGATGACCCGTTGGACTCTCCGGGAAAGCCGAGGGGCAGAACGGCGATCGGGTGGATCCCGTCGGGGATTTGCAAGGCGCGGCGTATCTTGTCCTCGTGGAAGTCGACGATCCAGCACGTGGCGAGCCCCTCCGCCACCGCTGCCAATCGAAGTTGGTGCACGGCGACTGCGGCGTCCAACGGGTAGGTCGAGATGTACCCACCCACGGTCATCGGAATATCCTCCTCGAGGGCGAAGGCCACGATCACGACCGGAGCCTCGGCAACGGGCTTGCCACGAGGGCAAGCCTGGGCGATCTGGCGCTTGAGCTCCTCGTCGCGCACTACCACGAACCGCCATGGTTGTAGGTTGCTCTGCGACGGGGCCAGCCGGGCGGCGGCCACCACCGCACGGACCTTTTCCTCTGGCACGGGGCGCGTCTGGAATGTCGAGCAAGGGCGGGACGCCCGTATTGCCTCGTAGAGGTCCATAGGTGAGCCGAAGAAGAGTAGTCGAGAAGCTACAGGGGAGGCCGTTAGCCCCCCACTTGTGTCGAACGCATTCGATGAAACAGAGTCGTGCCGGTCTTAAAAGGGTTTCCGAAACGCACTTCTCGACCTACCCCGGTCCCGGCTCGTGTCGTCAAAGAGGGCTAGCGAAACAGTACCAGGGGACTATCCAGCGTGTGGAACAACCCGCTGAATGCGTGGTCGAACCAAGTTCCGACCAGTACGCCCATGAAACTCAGCAGGACCAGTCCGGCTACCAGAACAAGGACGAAGGTCGCCCAGCTCTCCACGCGATCCATGGTTTGCACCCCGGGAATCCAGCTATCGGCAATTTCCGGTACATAAACGACGGCCTCCATAGGAATGGAACGTCACCGGGACCATGACGCCCCCGGCCTTCACCTATCCCCGGTTCAGTGGCTCCCGGAGAGTCCGAGGCATATCTTCCCACGATGCGTGGCACGGCGCTAGGGTTTTGGGACTAACGAACGGAGAGGTGTGGGACCGTGGAACCCAGAAGGTTCAATACTCTCCACCGATACCGCGCCACGTCGGTGCCCTGGTAGTCTAGCGGTCTAGGATCTAAGCCTGTCGAGCTTGGAACTCGGGTTCGAAGCTGGCGAGGGAAACCCGGTCGGCGAAACTCCCGACCAGGGCGTCGACCTCCGCTGCCGGGCCGCGCGCAACGGAACAACTCAAGCCCACTGGCAGGAGGGCCGCGTTTACCGTCCGACGGTGCAAGCAAGCCATTAGGGTGAGCCGGTACGGAACACGTAGGCAGGGTCGAACGAATGGCCGCCTATCCCAAGGTCTGCCTGTCCGATTGTGGTCCGGTGGGCTGCGATTCCCCACGTCGCGAGGATAGCATCCCGTACTCGCGGAGTCAGCCGACCGAGGCGAAGAAGAGTCCTGGAGCCGACAGAATATGACCGGCATTGAGGATCTCCGCTGGGCGTGGTGGGCTCACCGACAGGTTCCCTATCGTTTCCAAGAGATCTGGACCAAGAAAGGCCGGGATGCGCACTATCGCCGACTCGTGACGTACCTGTCCACCCGGATGGCGGAGGAGGTGCGTCGGGATCTTATGAACCGCGGGTTGAGAGCACCCGCCAACTGGACCGATACCGACCTCGCAGAACTCCATGAGGTCCTCGTCGGGCGGTGCTACGAAGTGGCGGGCTTCTTGCCGGAGGAAGACGGCCTGACGGTAGATGTCGGTTGCGGCTTCGGAGATTTCTCTCTCCTCGCTGCTCGTAGATGCGACGTCCTGTCGTTCGACCCGAACCCGGAAAACACGCGGCGCACCGGTGAGCTACTCGGGGCGAACCGTCTAGAGGGCCGGGTGTCCGTCGAAACCGTTGCCCTCGGCGGCCGTAACGGAGTAATCAGTCTTGGCCGGTCCGGCGATGCGATGGTCTCCCGCGCTTCCGTGCGCGAGGCCCGAGAGCACCCGTTACGTACGCTGGACTCGCTGCCGCTTGACAGGCGAGTTGATCTCCTCAAAATCGACGTGGAGGGAATGGAAGCCGACGTGCTGGTCGGAGCCAACTCGATGCTGCGGAAGGACCGGCCGCGGATCATCGTCGAGGTTCATGGCAGGGGGCCCGCGAAGGCGGTGCGGGAGATCCTGATGGGACTCGGCTACACGTTGGCCTGGTCCGGACCTAAACGCCACGGCTGGCAATTCGGCCCAGTCTCGAACGAATTTTGGAAAGCGGAAAAAGGGGCTTCGTAGGGGTACCGCGCCCACTGGACCTCGCAGGATCCCCCCTGGCGACAATGCCCGCCCCTCGGCGGACCGTTACCTGGCTCGAACTAGCTGGCATGACAGGTTCGTGCGCCGGACCGACGATGTGGCTGGTTGAAACTCCGGTACCTCGTCCTCGACGCGGCGGGCGTCGCCGGAAGGCTCGCCGTTCGCGAGGTGGCGCTCCAGCGGCTCGAGCCTGCCCCCAGAAAGCGCCGGCAGTTCTGGGAGAGAAGAGCGGCGCATCGGCATTTGGCAGGCACGTCGGCTGGATCAGCGCGCCCGCTGACCCGCGTGCCGGCGCACCATGCCGGCCACCTTATTCGGGGCGGCCACGCCCCCCGGCGTAACATACGCCGTCACGAAGCGGGCTGGGGTTACATCGAACGCCGGGTTGCGGGCCCGACTCCGTCGGGGGGCCAGTCGTTCTTCTCCGACTCGAAGCACCTCCGCGGGGTCCCTTTCCTCCACTGGGATCGACGCCCCGCTGGGCCGCCCCAAGTCGAAGGTGCTCCATGGCGCGGCCACGTAGAACGGGATGCCGTTCTCCTTCGCGACCACGGCCTTCTCGTAGGTACCGATCTTGTTGGCGAAGTCTCCGTTCCGGGCGATCCGGTCCGCCCCGACAATCACCGCGTCGACTTGGCCGGATTGCATGAAGTGCCCCGCGGCGTTGTCCACGATGACGGCATACGGTATTTTTTCCCCCTCGAGCTCCCACGCGGTGAGACGAGAGCCTTGGAGGAGGGGCCGGGTCTCGTCGACCCAGACGAAAATGGGAGTCCCTCGGTCCCGGGCCACCCGAAGAGGCGCGAGCGACGTGCCCCATTCGACCGTCGCGAGCGCTCCGGCGTTGCAGTGGGTGAGCACACGCGGCCGCCGTCGGAACAGAGGGGCTCCTACCTGTCCGATCTGATGGCACTCCTCGACGATCCGCGCCCGGTAAGCGTCGGCGGCCACCAACGGGTCTTCACCGGCCGCCCAGGCGGAACGAACCGACTCGATGCCGACGAATAGGTCGTACGCTGTCGGCCGGGTCGAGCGGAGCAGACGGGCCGCCGATTCGGGGGATCGGTGTCCCTGACGGACGGCGAGCACCATTCCGTAGCCCGCGGCCACTCCGATCGCGGGGGCCCCCCGAACCGTCAGGGTCCGTATCGCTTCTGCCACCTGTTCCACGCGCGACAGGTGGAGGATTTTTCTCCGTCCAGGAAGCCTCCGTTGGTCAATCAGGTGGAGGCGTCCACCGGAGAACCAGAGCGCGCGGACCGGCATGGTGTCAGGCATCGAATGTATGGAGGAGGTCGAGCCAATCCGCACTCACCCTCTTCGGGCTCTTCAACGCCTCCTCGAGTGGAACTCCGAGGATACGTTCACCCCGGAGCACGGCGACCTCACCGAACCGCCCCTCGAGAACGAGGTCGACGGCCTTGGCTCCGAGCCGTAGCGAGAGGAGCCGGTCGAACAGGGTCGGGGGCCCTCCGCGCTGGATGTGACCAATCTGGGCGCTGCGAGCTTCGACGCCGGTTCCGGACTCGATGCGCTTCGCCAGCAAGGCGCCGACCCCCCGCTCGCGGAGCAGCTCGTGACCAAACTCGTCGGCGGTCCCCGTGGTCCCCTTCGTCGTAGCCATCTCGATACCTTCCGAGGCGATGATCAGGGCGTATCCGCGCGCCGCGACGGCCTTTCGGACGTGATCCAATAGGCGCACCTCGTCGTACGGTTCCTCCGGAACGAGGGTAAAGTCGGCCCCGGCGGCAAGTCCGGTCGCCAGTGCGACCCAACCGGCGTGACGTCCCATGACCTCGAGAACGATGGCCCGGTGGTGGCTGCGCGCCGTGTCCCGGAGCCGTTCGGCGGCCTCCATCGCCACCGATGCCGCGGAGTCGAAGCCGAACGTCCAATCGGTACCGTTCACGTCGTTGTCCATGGTTTTCGGGACGCCAACGACCTTCCCCCCCCGGCGAAACAGTGCGAGGGCCGCCGAGAGCGTGTCGTCTCCCCCGATCGCCACGAGCGCATCCACCCCGGTCGCCTTGAGCGAGGCCTCTACCTTCGTCACGTCCTCAGGGTTCTGGAACGGATTGGTCCGTGAGCTTCCGAGAATGGTTCCTCCGTCCCCTACAACTCCAACGACCTCCGCGAGTGGGAGCACATGCGTCAGGCCATCCCGGACGCCCTTCCAGCCATCGAGGAAGCCGAGAGTCTCGTGCCCGTGTGTACGGGCCCGGTAGACCACACCTCGAAGGGCGGCGTTCAATCCTGGACAGTCTCCGCCGCCGGTAAGTACAGCGATCTTCACGCCGGAACCTCGAGATACTCCCGAGGCGCCGTAGTGAGGAACTCGTACCCCTTCTCGGTGACGAGGATGTCGTCCTCGATCCGGACCCCGCCCCGGCCGGCGATGTAGATGCCCGGTTCCACCGTGATCGCCATACCGACCTCCAAGGGCTCTTCGACACGCGGGTTCATCGAGAAGCCATCGTGGACTGCGAGACCGATCGAGTGGCCGACTCCGTGGTTGAAGAGTCCCTTCCATGGACTGGCATCGATCACACGAGCGGCGGCGAGGTGGACCTCTTTGGCCTCGACTCCGGCTCGGACGACCGCGAGAGCGGCCTGCTGGGCCTCGGCGACCTTCTCATGGACCTTCTTGAGCTCCGGGTCGGTCGGTCCGAAATGATACGAGCGCGTGATGTCGCTGACGTACCGCTGCGAAAGTGCGCCGAAGTCGCAGACGATGGACTGTCCGGGCGCTAGGGGGAACGACTGCGGCGAAAAGTGGGGCTCGGCGCCGTGCGGCCCGAATCCAACGATAGTCTCGAAGGCGCGGCCCGAGGCCCCTGCTCGGGCCATTCGGTACTCCATTTCCCCCGCCAGCTGCAATTCGGTAATGCCCGTCTTGAGGAGAGAGGGGATCTCGCGCGCCACTTCGGAGCCGATCTCTGCGGCCCGGCGGAGCCGTTCGATCTCGGCAGCGTCTTTCACCATTCGAGTCTTCCGGATCGCGCTGCTAGCATCTCGCCACGTGGCATCCGGGAACGCGGACTCGACGCTGAGGAAATCCTCGTGCGTGAGCTCGTGGTTATTGAGAGCGATCCGACTCTTTGGCTCGAGGAGCTGGCTGAGACGCTTCTCCCGCTCCTCCCGACCTCGGATCAGCTCTACGGCGACCTCCCGGTCCCGGCCCGCGGCCTGTCGCGCACTCTCCTCCTCCAACGGGCTCGTGAGCACGGTGAGAGAGCCGTCCGGTCGCGCCACTGCTGCGCATCCCTCGAACAGCCCACTCGGAACGTCAAAAACGTAGAAGAAACTGGAGTCTACGTGCGGGCTCCCGGAGTTCAGGAGAACGAGCGCGTCGGCGGCTGGGCTCAGCTTCTCGAAGATGCGGCGGATACGGGCCTTCATGACGCGGCGCCATCCGGCGAGGCGCCTTCAAGCTTTGCCGCCGGCCGGAGGTCTTTCCGAGAAAGGATGGGCTCCCGGGCCGCCCGTACTTCGTCCACCCGCGCGACGGCAAGATTGTGTGGGGCGGCGCGGAGATTCTCCGGGCTGTCCATTACGGAACGAGTGAAAGCGTCGACGAACTCGTCCAGATCGTGACGGCTCTCCGTCTCCGGGAACTCGATCATGAGGGATTCCTCGACGAGCGCGGGGAAGTAGACGGTCGGGGCATGAATCCCCTCGTCGAGGAGCCGCTTCGCGAGGTCCAAGGTGCGTACCCCTCGCGTGAGCAGCGGTGCGCCACTGAGGACGAACTCGTGCTTCACGAGCGGGCGGAAGGGGCGTGGGAGCACGGTCCCCAGCCGCTTTCCCAGGTAGTTCGCGTTGAGCACCGACCGATGTGCGATGTGTCGAAGTCCCTCCTCTCCGTGCGCGAGGATGAAGGCGTATGCCCGTAGGTCGAGTCCAAAGTTCCCGAAGGCGGTCTTGATCTTGCCGATCGAATGAGCTCGGTCATAGTCGAGTGCGAACTTCCGGCCCCGCTTGACGACCCGGGGGACCGGGAGGAAAGGGGCAAGGGTTTCCCCGGCCGCCAGAGCACCCGCACCGGGGCCCCCGCCTCCATGGGGCGTGGAGAAGGTTTTGTGCAAATTGAGGTGGGCTACGTCGAAACCCATCCGACCAGGGCTCGTGACACCCAGGATCGCGTTGAGGTTCGCGCCGTCGTAGTAGAGCATCCCACCCACACCATGAACAATCTCACCGATCTCGGAAATGTCGGGCTCGAAGAGACCAGCCGTGTTTGGATTGGTCAGCATGAAGGCCGCTGTACGGCTGCTGACAGCGGCCCGCAGCTCGGCCGGGTCAACACATCCGTCCCTGGACCGGATCTCGCGGATCTGGAATCCGGCCATCGCCGCCGACGCCGGGTTGGTCCCATGGGCGGTGTCCGGAAGGATCACTTCGGTCCGCTGATCGACCTCGCCCTTCTCCCGGAAGTAGGCTCGGATCATGAGCAACGCGGCGAACTCGCCGTGGGCACCCGCCCCGGCCTGTAGCGAGACCTCAGGCAGTCCAGTGATTCGTGCCAAGGCGCGTTCGAGGCGCCAAAACAGTTCGAGCTCGCCTTGCAGGGTTTCCACGGGTTGGTACGGATGTACCTCTGTGGCGCCCCGTCGCCGCGCCAAGACTTCCTGGACCTTCGGATTGTACTTCATCGTGCACGAACCGAGCGGATACGGCGACGTGTCGATGCCGAAGTTCATTTGTGACAGGCGAGTGAAGTGCCGAACAACCTCGAGCTCGGAGAGTTCCGGCCAATCCAACGGGCTCTTTCGTCGCATTGAGGCCGGAATTCCAGGAATCACCCCCACCGGGTGCGGATCATCGTCCGAAGACTCGCGCTCCCAAAGGAGGGGCTCATCCCAGCGGGCCTGCCGAAACGTCAACCGTCGGTTCCCCCCCTGGTAACGGACGAGCGGGCCGCCCGAGCGAACTTTTGAATGTCTTTTTCGGTAGTGAGCTCATGGACTGAAGTAAGGAACCACTGGCCGGGAAGCGCGGGCCGGCCCGGGCGCGGGTCCGCGAGGGGTGTCCCACCGAGTACTCGCTTCCGCCGCAAACGATCCAGGAACTCCGACACCGTCCCATGTTTCACCCCTACGGTAAAGTCGCTGAGATACGGCGCGTCGAATCGTGGAGCCTCGAGTCCCTCGATTGCGCCTAGGGACGTGGCGAGAGTTCGCGAGCGTTCCGCAAGGGAGCGCTGGAGTTCCGCGAGCCCGCGGGGTCCGACCAAGGTCGCGTAGGTTACAAAGGCGAGGGCGAGCAGCGACTGATTAGTGCAGATGTTCGACGTAGCGCGTGAGCGCCGGATGTGCTGTTCCCGCGTCTGAAGCGTCAACGCAAAGGCCTGGCGGCCGTTGGCGTCCCGCGTAAGACCGACGATTCTTCCCGGGGCAAGCCGCACGTGCTCCTTTCGACAGGCAAAAAGACCGAGCAAAGGGCCCCCGCCGGCCGGAGGGACGCCGAATGGCTGTCCTTCGGCGACGACCACGTCAGCTCCCCAGCTTCCCGGCGGTTCCAGGATCGTGAGGGCGAGCGGGTCCGCTGAGATCGCCAGCGGAATCTCTCCCAGGATCGATTTGAGTTCGAGCAGTCCTTCATCGACCACACCGAAACCGTTTGGCAGATCTGCGAGCAATCCGAAAACGCCCGGCCGCGCGACCGCGTCGCGGACCGTCTGAAGGTCAAGGCGTCCTGTGCGGGGATCGTAAGGAATCTCCTCAACGCTCGACCGACTACCGGTGAGGTAATTGGTGAGGACGCTCTTTTCCTCCCACGGCAGGCTGGCAGGGACCAGGAACCGAGTTCCGTCGTGGAGGCGTTTGCACAGTAGCGCCGCCTCTCCGAGGGCCGTCGCCCCATCGTACAGCGAGGCATTTGCCACGTCCATCCCAGAGAGTTCCACCCATAGGCTCTGGAACTCGAAGAGGGACTGGAGCAGCCCCTGGCTTGCCTCGGGCTGGTATGGTGTGTACGAAGTATAGAATTCGCTCCGAGAGAGGATGGCGTCGACCGCGGCGGGGATGTATCGCACTGCAATTCGACCGCCGAGAAACGAGGCGAACTTGGAGGGTGGTCGATTTCGGTCGAGGATTTTGTCGACCGCGGCGACGACCTCCGACTCCGAGTGGCTCGGGCCGACCGACATGCGGCCGACCCGGAGTTTCTTCGGAATGTCGACGAACAACGCCTCCGTATTCGGAATGCCAAGCTCTTGGAGGAGCGCAGACTCCTCGCGCGAGCCGGAAGGAATCCACCGAGGCATTTGCAGAACCCCGGGGACGGGGCGAGGGACGGTTGGGCTAAAGGATTTCGGCGTGAAGTCTGGCCCCCTTCGACTGGCCAGGGGTAGCAGTCCGGACCCGGCACGACTGCACGGCGCGGGTTCTCTGGCCCCACCGGCGGTCTCC
>JBARJD010000012.1:0-1888 GCA_049800095.1 Thermoplasmata archaeon
GCTACACGTTCACCTTCTGGAACGGCGCCCTACTTTCCGGCGACACGGTCACGTTCACTCTGGAGTATGTCTATTGAGCGTTCCTGATTGAGTTCGCCAAGAGGGCGCCCGCAAGTGACAGACGAGGACCACCCGATCGACGCCTGGAGCAAGGCGCCCCTCGGTGACTCCGCGTACTACATCCGCCGGATGTCCCTCAAGGACGTGGGGACGACCTTTGCGGCTCGCGCGGACGTTGTTCCGTGGCCCGCGCCGAGGCCCCGAGCGGGGGCGACCCCCTCGGGACCGACGGAGATCTCGGTGATCCTCGCCTACGGCGGGGCCATCCCCCTGATGGCTCAGTCGCTCTCGATCCTCAACCTACTCGTCCTACAAGGAAAGGTGGTCCACTTCAAGCGCGTCGGCGACGACCTCTACTGCGTGGACAAGATTGAGACGCTGGCGGGCGACGCTTTCCGAGAGGCGATGGAGAGCGAGTACGGGCCCAGGTGACCGGCGAGCCAGTTAACGGCCGCAGCGCCAGTCGCGGCGCATGAACCCCCGGGAGAGTGGGGTGCGCCGGGCCTTTGGGCTAGCACGGTAGGCCGTGCCCTCGACGCGCGGGGCCGCCGCGATGGGCCACGTCGCTGGCGTGCCGCCCGACGGCTCGGACGTCCGAATGGTCCGCACGAGGACCCCGGACCCGGCAGCCGTCGGTATCTCGAGGCGCAGCTCGCGGTCCGCGAACGTGGCCCGGACCGGATCTCTTGAACGGGGGAGCTTGGCGAAGTCGGCGAGTCGTCCCACCCCCAGGACTGCGGTCCCCGGTCGAGTCACCGAGTACGGCTCAAGGTCGGCGCGAGGCACCTCGAGCGAGCCGGCGTCCTCGTCCCCATCATTGGGCGAGAACGTCAGGCCGGACTCGTGGACGTCCACCCGCACGTCGCGGCCGAACGGGCCGAGCAGCGTCGCGATCTCCTTGAACGTGCGCGCAGGAATCGAGCCCGACGCCTCGGGGATCGCCACGGACCCGGAAGCGGCCGCCGTCTATTTGATGGGACCGGCGGGGGTCACCTATCGAAGCCGAGCCTGCGTGTCAGCAGGCCCCGGATCGTCCGCGCCTGCTCCTCGACCCTCGCGTACGAGGCGCGCATCGACTCCACGAGCTTGGTGGCCTTCGGCGCGTCGACGTTCTGGAGAATGGCGTTGAACACCTTGGCTAGGACGACAGGATCCTCCACCCTAAGGATCCGGACGACCTGGACCGATGGATACACCCGATCAGAACCCGCGTCGAGCAACCGCCAGGCCCGCTCGGGATCACCGGGATTCGACAGAATGTACGGGACCAATCCGCTAGTGACCGCTTGGAGATCGTGCGTGACCTTCGCGTCCGACCCCTTAGGGTGTAGTACCAACACAGTCATGTCGGCGGAGAGGTACGGGAGGGCGCCCCGAACGGACTCTGCGAAGCTGCTCCAACCGCCACCCGCCATCCCGAACTCAGACCATCGGTTGTAGGTCGAGGCGTACGCCTCGAGTCGAGTCGACAGCTCCTTGAACTGCAACCTGAACCTTGCTGGGATCTTCTGAGTGTGGTAGGCGTCGAACGCCTCCCAAGGCGGGGAGGGCTGATTCAACCAGGGGCATTCGTCCGGGAGACCCGTCACGTACGTATAGGCCGGGGCGAGGACGGTCGCGTCGAACTTCCGGCGATCCTTGTACCACCGCTGGAAGAGGACGATTCCGACCCCAACCAGGCCGGAGATCGTCGCACCCACGACGGTCGCCAAGAGGTCCAGGAGCGGCGTCATCCCTCACAGGACTGACTCCGGGGCTAAAAGAATCGTATCGCTCAGCCGCCCCGCTCCACGACCCACCGGCTCCCGTTGAAGGCGCCCTTCGAGAC
>JBARJD010000013.1:0-1558 GCA_049800095.1 Thermoplasmata archaeon
ATCGGTACAGCCCACCGTCCAGCGTCGCCTACGACCAAGGGGCCGTGATCCTCGGGGTCCAGAACGGCGGTTCGGTCATGATCAGTCCCCCGACGACGAGCTACGTGCAGGACCCGTACGGCATCGCGTTCTCGCTTACGCTCGTCAGCATCGCCAGCGTGACGGGAACGGCGACGGGCTACGGCACCGCGGCTGTGATCTCGAGCATTCTCTCGGTGCAGACCTACGAGATCCAGAACGGCAAGCACGGAACCGATTACCTGCCGTATTTCTACCTCAACATCACCACGGCCTACCCCCAGGCCTGGGCCACCTTCTGGGGCACCCAGTCGGCCGTGGTCCCCACGGGAGTCACCTGCCTACCGAGCGCCGGCGTACCGACGTCCGAGTGCCTGACGCCCCCGCTCGGCCACCTGTCGACGATCGTGGTTCCCATCAACGCCGCCGAGTTCACCCTCGAGTCCATCGTCGCACAGGTCAGTATCAACTGAGGCCGCCGCCTTCGCGCGACACGCTTATGGCACCCGATTCCTCCCCGCAGGGGAGCGCATCGGTGCCGACGGAGCCCGAAGGTCTCGTCCGCGTCCGGCGGGCTCTTTTCAGCGTCTCGGATTATCGCGGACTCGCCCCCTTCGCCCGTGGCCTCGCGGCTCTCGACATCGAAATCGTAGCGACGGAGGGCACCCGTCGCCGCCTAACCGCCGAGGGGATTGCTTCCCGCCCCGCCGAGGAGCTGACCGGAGTCGGGAGCTGGTTCGGGGGCCGACTCAAGACCCTGCATCCGGGCATCCTGGGGGGGATCCTGTCCCCCCGGACCGCCGAAGGGGACCGGGAGCTGGCGGAGCGGCATCTGCTCCCGATCGACCTGGTCACCGTGAACTTCTACCCGTTCGAAGCCCGCGTGGGAGCGAACTCGACGGCGCCCGACCTGGCCGAGCACATCGATATCGGAGGGGTCACGCTGGCTCGCTCTGCGGCGAAGAACTTCGAGTCCGTCGTCATCGCCAGCGACCCGGAGGACTATCCGTCGCTCCACGAAGAGCTCCACCATCACCAGGGCTCCGTCACCGCTCCGACCCGGCGGTCGCTCGCCGCCCGCGCCTTCGCACGTACCGAGCGGTACGACCGGATCATCGGCACCGCCCTCGCCGCCTCGGTGCGGGCCGAAGGGAGCCCGTTTCCCTCCACGCTCGAATGGCTTCGGTCCGACCTCGCGCTGCGCTACGGTGAGAATCCGCACCAAAAGGCGGCCGCTTATGTACCACTTTCTTCGGCCGCGTCGCCTCTGGCGCCGGAGCCGCTCGAGGTATTGCAGGGAGGAGGACTCTCCTTCACAAACCTGCTCGACCTGGACACCGCCCTCGCGACGGTCGCCGAGTTCTCGGAGCCGGCCGCGGCGGTCGTGAAACACGCCACGCCGTCCGGCGTCGCCTCGGCCCCTACGCTCCGGGAGGCGATTGCCCAAGCGGTCGCGACCGACCCGATCGCCCGATACGGCTGTGCGCTCGCGGTCAACCGGCCCGTTGACGCGGGGGATTTCGAGCCGCTCCATGGCATC
>JBARJD010000014.1:0-6768 GCA_049800095.1 Thermoplasmata archaeon
ACTACGCGAGCTACGTCGTGGACACGCTGCACTACCAACCGGCGTACTGGGAGATCGGGAACGACCCTAGCGGGTGGACACACTTCGGCGTCGCCTGGTCGAACTGGGGGACCGCCGGCGGTGGGAACACGACCCCCGCCCCCTTCGCCGCCCTGGTGCACGCCTATATCACGGCCGTCCAGGCCGTCGACCCGTCCGCCAAGTTCCTCGCGCTCGGCGCCGGGTTGGGTGGGAAGAACTACGCCAAGGGTTGGGTGGAAGAGCTCGCGAGCGTCGACGGGCATGCCCTTTCGGGAATCTCCGTCCATTCGTATATCGAGGGGGGTCCCTCGAATCCCACCGACGCCGAACTGTTCGCGAACCTCGGAGGATTCTACTCCCTGCCGGCGCAGGTGACGGCCGATCGGCAGTACATTGCGGACGCGTGCTCCACCTGCTCGCAGCTGCAGGTCTTCGTGACGGAGATCAACGCCGCCGAAGTGAGCCCCTACAACGCGTTGCTCCCCTCGTTCGCAGGCACCCTCTACCTCGCCGCCGAGACGGTGCAGGGCCTGAACCTCCAGGTGGCCAGTCTTGATTGGTTCGCCTACGACTCTCACTTCAGTGGGTCGTGGTCCACGGGGCCCGAAAAGTGGCAGATGCAGTACTACCTGTTCAGCGACATCATGACCCATCTGAAGAGCGATAAGCTCCCGACGACAGTGACCGGCCCGTCGACGTTGTACGGCATGGCGACCTACGGGCACACCGGGCTCTCCCTCTTGCTCGTGAACGTCAACACGACGAACCCTGTCCAGGTGAACCTCTCGGCGGCCGGGTTTTCCCCGTCCGACGCCCTCACGCAGTATCTCTGGGTCAACGGGACGCCCCTGCCCGTGAAGTCGCAGCTGGCCGCGGGCGATGCCTTCGTGCTGCCCCCGATGTCGCTCGCCGTGCTCGAGGGTCCCTCCTACTCCGCCCCTACGAACTTCCCGGTCGTGCTGAGCGAGACCGGTCTTCCCTCCGGCAGCAACTGGTCGGCCACGCTGAACGGCACACGCCACTCCTCCTCCTCGTCCACGATCGACTTTTCGGAGCCGAACGGCACGTACTCGTTCGCCGTTGAAGCCCCCTCCGGCTACCTCGCGGCGCCCGACAACGGCTCGGTCGCGGTATCCGGCGCTGGGGCATCGGTACCGATCGCATTCACCTCCAAGTTGATCCCGGCCTTCGCCGCCACCTTCGTGGAAGCCGGCCTGCCGGTCGGAGCAATGTGGAACGTCACGCTCAACGGCACGACCAGCCAGACCACGTCGAACAGTCTCGCGTTCTGGCAAAGTAATGGGAGCTACGAGTACACCGTTGAGGAGGTTCCGGGATTTGCCCCCAATCCTGGATCGGGCGTCGTCGTCGTGGACGGCCGTGGGGTGAACGTGAATGTCACGTTCGACACTACGTCCGTAACCTATGCCGCCACGTTCTCGGAAACCGGACTGGCGTCGGGACTGATCTGGTCCATTACGGTCGGGGGAGGCACCGTGGCCGCCTCCGCGCCGTCGCCGGTGGTGGTCGGTCTTTCGAACGGCACGTTTGCGTTCACGGTGGGAACGGTGACCGGGTACGCCGCGAGCCCGTCGATGGGCTGGGTCACGCTCGAGGGCGCCGGCACGACCGTTCCCGTCGCGTACGGTCCCCCCCCGGCCCCCTCCAACGCCTCGGATGGTCGCATCTACGTCGTGGAGGGAGGGGTCACGGTCTCGAACGGCTCGGCGGTACCGGGCCTCGGGCTCACGTTGATCTTCCGCGGCGGGGCGCCACCGGTCGAGTGGCTCAACCTCACGACGGATTCCGGTGGCCGGTTCACGGCTTCGGGGTTGAACCTCTCCGGCAACCTCTCGGTCGTCGAGGTCGACTCCCCGGGATACCAGGTCACCCTCACGAGCGTGACGTGGCGCGGGGCCGACGCGGTCAACGTGACGGTCGTCCTCCGGACGTCGCCCAACGGCCCATCTCCGGGCATGCCCTGGCCCGCGCTCCCCTTCGCGCTCTCAACGATGAACGTCTTCATCCTCGCGCTGACCGGCATCGCTGCGGTTCTTGGCGGCGCGGCGGCTCGGGCGGCACGGCGAGACCGTCGGATGGCCCGGTACCGGAAGTACTTCGCCAATCCACCGCGCTAGGCACGACCGCCGGGCAGGGGAGAATCGCTTCCCAGGGCCCGCACACGCATGGGGGTCGGCGAGGGCGAAGTCGCCCCATTCGAGTGGTTCATGAGAGGGGTCCGGGGACCCTCTGGAGTATCGGTTCCAACGACCTGCCACGGGGGCCAGTCCGAGACTTTGCCCTTCACGTCGCGCCATTGCACGACCAGCCACAAGGGTTTTCCACGGCGCCGTTCGTGTGACACGCCGCGTGAAGGCCAGACTCGGTCTCGGGAATTACAAGGAGGTCCTCGCGCCCGAGGCCCATGGCCGGGGGGAACCCTCCCGCATCCGTCTCTCGATCCGCCCCGTCCCGCGCCGCTCGCACGGCCGTGCCACCGCACCGGCTCCCGGGTTGCTCCGTCGAAGGGATGGGCAGGTTAGGTCCCCGTGATCGGGTTACCTCCCCCGACCCCCTCCGCGCCCGGAGAAGGTACCCCGAAGCCTCAGCTCAGTTCCGCGGAGCTATTGCAGGAATCGCTCGACTCCGTTTCGAAAGGAACGACCATCCTCGTGCTCAGCACGGCGGCGTTCCTCCTGCTCGGCTTCGTCGGGCGGGTGGTAGCGGCCCGGGCGCTCCCCGTCGCCGCGTTCGGAGAGTTCAACCTGGGCGTTTCGTTCACGACCCTGCTCTCCATCGTGATCCTGCTCGGGCTCAATCAGGCCCTGGCTCGGATGCTCGCCTGGGAGCATGACGCCGGGGAGCGACGGACCCTGATCCGTTGGGCGATTGGCGTCTCGTCGGTTTCCTCGACCGTCGGCTCGGTGGCGGTCTTCGTGTTCGCCACGCAACTCGCCGATCTGTTCCACAACCCGGCCCTGATCTACGTCTTTCAGCTTCTCGCCGTCAGCGTCGGGATGGGCGCCATCACGCCGATCTTCGCGTCGATCTTCCAGGGTTTCCACAACGTCGTTCCGAACGCGGTCTTCAACCAGCTTGTCAACCCGCTACTGTTCGTCGTCTTCGTGTTCCTACTGCTCTACCTGCACTGGGGGCTCACCGGCGTCGTCATCGCCTACGTCATCGCCGACGTGGTCGCGTTCGTGGGCATCGTGGTGTACACCGCTCACTATCTGCCCAAGATCGTGCCCCGGACGGCCCGCGGGCCTCCTCGCCCGAAACCGTTGCTCTGGGTGCTGACCGTCTCGATGTGGGGGGTCTCCTCCCTCGGCTTCGTGACCGGCTACGCCGACACGATCATCCTGGGGGTGTACCACTCGGCCCTGCTGGTCGGGTACTACTCGACCTCCATGACCCTGACGCGGGTCATCCTCCTGGCCGCCCAATCATTGACGTACATCTACCTGCCCATGACCGCCAAGCTCGCCCGGCTGAACGCCCACGACGCGCTGCGTTCCACGTACATCACGGCCACGCGCTGGATCCTGGTCATGACGTTCCCCCTGTTCCTGTTGTTCGTCTTTGCCCCGAACCTCACGATCGACTCGCTGTTCGGACCGAAGTACGGGCCCGCCGCTCTCTCGCTGCAGTTCCTCGCCATCGCCGCCTTCCTGTCCAACGTCGTGGGCCCGGTCAACGCCTGTCTCGGGGGCCTCGGGCTGGCCCGGACCCAGCTCTGGACCTCCTCGACAGCGGCGGTCACGAACCTGGCCCTGAGCTTCGCCCTGATCCCCACGTTCGGCGTGTTCGGTGCCTCGGCCGCGTGGGGGATCGCCCGCGGGATGTACCCCGGCCTCGGACTCGCCGCACTGAATCGGGCCCATGGCATCACACCGTTCCGGCGCGTGCTGCTGCTGCCCGTGGGCGTCACGATGGCGATCGGCATCCCGGTGTTCGTCGTGTTCGAGCAGCTCCAACACGTCCCCCACTGGATCGTCGTGCCGCTCTTCTTCTTCGGATCGGGCCTCTACGTACTGGCGCTGCTTCTCACCAAATGCCTGCTCCCGGGGGACCTCGCGGCGATCGTGGCCGCCGAGCGAGTCCTCCGGACGCCGCTGCCCCGACTACGGCGTCTCTTGGAGCGTCGCGTCGCCGTCGACCCGTTCCTCGATACCCGCGCGACGCCCCCGCTCCCTTGAACTGAATTCTTTCGCCTCGGGTCCCCGCGGGAGGTGGACCCCCTAGCCGGAGGGGGGTGTCGCCGGCGTCGGCGATTCAACGGGGCGCGGTGTTTTCTCGTACCCGTAGAGACGGGCCAGGACCCCGGCCGCCCGCCAGAAGGCACGGCGCTGGACTTCCGGGATCGCCGCAGGTCGGCCGGCGGGCCCTCGCCGGAACCGGACCTCTCCGGCGAGACGGATCCGGTTCCCGGTAGGCACGTGCACGACCGGGAAGGCAGAGCCTTCCCGGAGCTTCGCCAAGGGGGTCGCGAGCGACACCCCGAGGAATTGCTCGAGGCGCCGGAGCGTTCCTTCGGGGTCGCGGACGAAGTCCTCGTGGCGCAGGCGAAGGTATCTCCCCCGGCGCCAGGAAAACAGGACCGAGAACGCGAGATTGGCGATGACCCAGCGCAGCGCGGACCAGGTCGCGAACTGCGCCGATTCCGTATCGGTCCCCTTCGCGGACCAGCGCGCCTTGCGCGACGCGATCACGGCCCGGCCGTCCCGGACCACGTGGATGTAGCGCACGTCGAATGCCTCGGAGCGGGCGGCGGCGTAGACCAACGCCCGGCCGGCGAACTTGCTGGAATCGATGACCATCGGTTTTTCGGACGTCTCGGCGATGATACGGAGGAGAGCCGCCGTCTCGCGGGCGTGGGAGCGGAGCGCCCCTGTGTGGAACACCGTCGCGACGAGGGCACGACGGAGGGAGTACCAGGGTTCGAATCGTCGTTGGCCCTTCACGAGGCGAGACGTATCGTGGGTCGCTTCGAAGCGGGTGCGTACGGAACCCCAGAAGGGACAATCGGCGGTCGGCACGCCACAGGAGCAGAGGAGGCCGGTCTGCCAGACGGGGACCGGGACCCGGTCCATTTCTCCCCCGTAATAGATTCCGGGCGCGGAACCGAGGATGACCCCAAGAATCGTCGACCCGGAGTGCGGGCTACTGATCACCTGGACCAGTGTCATCCGGGAAGGAGAGCTCGATGCCATCATTCACCGGAACTCGAACCACGGCCAGCCGGAGTGCTCTGAGGCGGAACCGGGATTCGCGGGGAACGCTGCCGAGGGACGAGTAACCAGGACACGTTTCGCCTACCGGTGACCACCGCACGGGCCCGCCGCTCGGCGGTGAGAAGCCCCGGGATTCTACATCAGGTGGGAACGAGGTCTAAAAGTGTGCCTCCCCACGATCGGGGGGGACGGGCGGAGGAAACCCGAGCCTTTCGGCGGTCCCTCGGCGAACCGTCTCAGCGTCGAAGGGAGCGCGAACAACCCCGGTCTTCCCGTCGGTGCAGCGGGCGGCAGTGACATATCGAGGACCGAGTTGCGCCCACGGATGTCGCCCCCTCATCGGAGCCGAGCCGGCCCGCCGGTCGTGGGCATAGCGGGCCTCGGGTACATGGGTCTCGCCACGGGGCTCGCCTTCGCCCGAAGGAAGGTCCGAACGGTCGCGTTCGATATTCTCCCAGAACGACGGAAAGCCCTCCGTTCCGGAAGGACGCCAATCTACGAGACCGGGTTGCTCGCCCTCCTCCGAGGCGAGCTTGGATCCGGGCGGTTCGGTGTCGTCGACAGTTGGGACGAACTGGCTGACCAAGCGACCGTGATCTTTCTCTGCCTGCCTACCCCGAGAGGGCCCGGCGGCCGCATCGACCTGCGACCGATCCGGCAAGGCATCCGCCAAGCGGGTAGCGCGCTGCGAGGTCACCGCGAGTTTCGGTTGCTGGTGGTCAAGAGCACTGTGGTCCCTGGCACGACGTACGGAGTCGTCCGGCCCCTCTTGGAACGCATCTCCGGCCGCGACGCGACGACCCTACGGGTAGCGTCGAACCCCGAATTTCTGGCCGAGGGGAATATGGTGCGGGACTCGCTCGACCCCGAGCGCATCGTGGTCGGGGTGTCCGACCGCCGGGACGAGCGGTTGCTCCGGTCGGTCTATCGGAATTTCCCCGCCCCGGTGTTGAGCCTCACCCCCACGGAAGCTGAACTCGTGAAGTATGCCTCGAACAGCTTTCTCGCGCTCAAGGTCACCTTCGCTAACGAGGTCTCCCGTCTCGTCGAGCGCACGGGGGGGAACATTGACCGCGTGATGGACGCGGTCGGAATGGATTCCCGAGTCGGGTCCAAGTTCCTGTCCGCCGGTCCAGGGTTCGGTGGCAGCTGCTTCGAGAAGGATGTGGCCGCCTTGGCCGGCCGTGCCCGCGACCTCGGCGTCCCGCTGCCGCTGCTCGGCCAGCTCATCGTGGCCAATCGCGTACAGACGCACCACGCGGCGGCCCTCGTACGAGACGCACTGGGTGGCCTACGGGGCAAATCGATCGCGTTGCTCGGACTTGCTTTCAAGGCCGGCACCGATGATGTCCGCGAGTCGCGCGCCGTGCCGATCGCGGCGGAGCTCGTGCACCTTGGCGCGACCGTTCGCGCCCACGATCCGGCCGCGACGGCCAACTTTCAGTCACTCTGGGAACGGAGTCGGCCCAAGGACGGGAACCGACTGAGCTTCTGTTCGAAGGTAGAGGAGGCC
>JBARJD010000015.1:0-32569 GCA_049800095.1 Thermoplasmata archaeon
GGATCGTCGCCAAGGGGATCGTCGCCAAGGGGATTGTCGCCAAGGGAAGGGAAGCGACTAGGATGCTCGCCGCGGCAGCCGCTCGGGGAGCGGCAGCGATGGCAGCGATCCATGCGATGGTGGTGGCCAAGGGAATCGTCGCCAAAGGAATTGTGGCGAAGGGGATCGTGGCCAAGGGCATAGTGGCCAAAGGCATCGTGGCAAAGGGCATCGTAGCCAAGGGCGTCGTCGCCAAGGGAATCGTGGCGAAGGGAGTCGTCGCAAAGGGGACCCTGGCCAAGGGAATCATGGCCAAAGGGACCGCCGCCAAGGGGATTGTAGCCAAGGCGGGAGTGGCGGCTCGGTAACTGTCGGGCGTCCAATGGCGGACCGGAGCCTCCGGGCTGCTCCGGTAGGTTAAGTTTCGTCTCCAGGCCTGGGAAGAGTCGCAGGTCGCGACGAAGCAAGACGGGTCAGAGCTCGTGGTGGCTGAGGTCTTCCGCCACCGCCGAGTCGGGGAACCCGGCCCGGACCTCGCGCGCGACTTCCGCTTCGGCGCCTTCCTGGCTGCCAATATGGGTCAAGAACAACCGACGGGCCTTGAGCAAAGTGGCGGCTCGGGCGGCTTGCGACGCTGTGGAGTGCCCAAACGCGTGGGCGAGGTCAGCATGCCGGTCGGCGTACGTGGATTCGTGAATCACGAAGTCGGCGCGAAGGCCATCGGGAACCCACGGTTGCCGAGTGTCCCCCGTGTAGAACAGCGTCGTATCGTCCGCGCTAAGGAGATAACCTAAGTTGTAGATTGTGTGGTCGAGCGGAATACTCCGGATGCGCCAGCGACCGATCGTGGCCTCGGGGCGGAGACTCTCGATTAGACGAAAGTCGTAGAGGTCTGCAGGGTCCTTGACCATCGCGCCAACGTCGTTCATCGCTTTAAGGATCGGTGAAAGCCCCGGGGGAGAAACAATCGTCAGCGGACGCTTGCGCCCCGAGATCAGCGTGTGCAGCAAGAAATCGAAGAGTCCGGCAATGTGGTCCGTGTGCAGGTGGGAGATCAGGATGCCGTCGACCCGATCGAACAGCCTCGTATCGTAGAGGCGACCGGTTGTCCCCGCCCCGCAATCCAGGAGAGCCCCTTCCACGAAGGCGCTGGACATTTGACGGTGGCCTCCCTGGAAGTTTCCGGCCCCCGTTCCGAGGAAAGTGAGTTTCATGAATCGATTAGCCCCTTCGAACCGTTCGGGGCGAATCATGTGGGGGTATTTCATCCTCCGTGCGCACGCGGGCGAGAGCGCCGGAGACGATTACGCCCAAGCTTCTCGTTCGGTTTGTGAAGGGCGGGCAGAGGGGGCTAAACGCGAATAGGTGAAGGATTCACGGCTCCTCGACCGGCAGGGGCAATCCCGGGGTCTGATTTGATAGCTCGGGGCGGTGAGATGGACATCGAGCCGGCATCGCTCTCGGGTCTTCCACGGGCGGTAGGTGATGTACCGTTACTCTGCGAGCGCTTTGTCTGCCACGCGCAGCCGGCGGCTCATCTCTTCGAGGACGCTTAGGACGACCGCCGGTTCGCTCGCGGCGAACCCCCAGAACTCCCACTTGGACAAGACGGCGAGCTTTGAGGGACGGAGCACAACGACATCGGCGGACCGGGGTTGATTGTCGAATAGTGACATCTCGCCGAAGAACTGCCCTGCTCCGAGCCGCGCCAGCATGCGATTGCTGCGCCGTACTTCCGCCGATCCCTCGAGGATCAAATAGAGTCCGTCCCCCGCTTCACCGTGCTTGACAACCGTTTCGCCCTTCTCGAAGGCGACGACCTTCGCCCATTTCGCGAGGTCTTTCAGCTGGCGTTGGGAAAGCACGCCAAGAATCGAGACCTTCTTGAGTCGTTTGACCAACTGACCCGTCGGGAAGTCCACCGACTTCGACACGGCAACGGAGACCTGCTCCCTGAATTAAAACGTATCTCCGGCAAGCCCAGCAACACCTGCGGAGCCCTCTCCATCCCTTTCAGCGGTGGGCCAGTGACCGAGGCGTCCAGGAAACCGTCGAATTTCCTAGATACCCAACCGATCGCTGGGGTGTGTTGTTGAAATCGGTTGCGACCCCCATCGTACTCCTTGTCTCGTGCTACTGGCATGTTTTTCACCTCTGGAACGGAAGACGTGTTAAGGCCGAGTTCGACCGGGGCGGGGAACGGTTCGACCGTGCGCTCAAGGTCGATCGGACAAGCTGCGACCGCCCGGGAATCTTGGGTATCGGTCAAAATACCGAGCTCAACGATACATCGTAGGTTGAGGACCGGCAACTCGGAGTGTTAACGAAATCTGGAGGGGTCAAACGATGCCGCGGCGGGAACAAAGCCACCCACTGTTTTGGCTGGGCCCTCAACGTAGGTGTCGCTCTAGAGATCGATGGAAAGACTCTCCAATTGGCTCCCTGACTCTCCAGCCCCCGTCGAATCTACTCAATCGGGGATGGGACCACCCGTCGAGCGCGTTTTCGGCATCTTCATCTGACTAGATGGTCTTCCCGAACCTATGCCAGAGCCTCAAATGTGTGCCAACTGCGAGAAGCCGTTGCCGCCGAATGCCACGGTCTGTCCTTCTTGCGGAACGGTCCCCGAACCCGCCCTCGAGCATATCGGAGGCAGCAGCGGCTGAGGTCGTCCTCCTAACTTAGGTAGACAACGGGTCTGCCAAGACACCCGTTGCAACGTGCCTCTACGGGAGCGGTGCGACCTTTGGCTGGCTTGCGCGGTCACACGAGGGTCATTCACTTCAAGTCGGTCCGAGATCCTGATTCGTCGCCTAACAGTTAGATTGTGCCTGGGTAAGGCAGGATCATCTGTCGGTCTATCCCTCGGGACCGGACATTCATTGCTCAGTCGACACGCGCTGCGAGAGTCGCTACTCGGATTCAATGTCTGGGCCGTGGAACCGGGCCCCATCGTCCTCCACGTCCGTGACCACTATCCAGTGCAAAACCCCACCCGGAAAGTCGGGGTCCGAGGCGTGGGACCCCCGACTCACCATGACGATCGCGGGACGACGCAGTACATCTGGCTCTTGGAGGCGGTCCACTACAACCGACTCGATCGAGACACGAACGCCCTGGCGCGGTGCTTCCCATTCGTGGAGCCAAGCCGCAGCTCTCGCGAGGTAGCCAAACGCCGCGAAGAGGGTATCGAGACTCGTACCGGTCGATGGGTGTAGATGGAACGCCGGACGCTCTTTTAGGATGGTTATGTGAGCTCCCGAATTGCTGAGGAGGACTGCGAGTCCGAAAGATCCCGTCATGCCGAACGAGATCAACCTCCCGCGCACCTAAGGAACCATATCTGACCTTGCCGGAACGACTGGAGATCCGGCGACCCAGCCCCGGACCAACTGGACTCACGCTGGACCGCAACTCCCAATCGTCGACTGCTTGAAATGCGGGTCGTCGAGGGCCACATTCCGTGGAAACACCGGCCCCCCTAACTCGGACTGACTCAGGTTCGGAGAGCGATCCCTTTCAATGGCACCTGAGTGCAACTACCATTTCACCGACAGCGCAGTCGGGGCCCTCGAGATCGGGTCCCAACGGCAGTCGATCAGCCGCCTCGACCGGCCAAAACCGTCATCAGCCTATCAACCCCAGCGCTCACGCGCTAGGTCGATTCGATGCCAGCTCTCAAAACACGAAAGGCTCGCCGGCACTCAACCGGGATGCCTGCGGCAGACCGCGCGATGTGGACGCGCCTGTACGCGGAGACCCCCGCTCAAGAACTCCCGTGGATGCACCAAGGCCCGTACCCGCCGTTGGCTCAAGCCGTGCTGGACGGGTGGTTGAGTCCGCCCGGTCCCGTTCTCGACGTCGGCTGCGGAATTGGGACCAACACTTTCTGGCTGGCAACTCAAGGTTTTCAAATCACCGGGATAGACATTGCTCCAGGCGCGATTGCAGCGGCGGAATCAGAGCGTGCACTGCAGGGAACCAATCCCACATTCGTAGTCGATGATGTCCTGACCAGCGGCCTGCCAGCCGCACGATTCAGGGCGGGGATCGACGTGGGGTGTTTCCAAACCTTACCTCCCAGGACTCGACGTGATTTTTCGATCAGCCTCGCCCGGCTCCTCTCACCGGGTGCGCCTTACCTTCTCTTCTGGGTCGCGCGTGAGGAAACCGGTTCGTGGGGACCTCCGCACCGCCTTTCGGTAGGCGAAGTCACGGAAACGTTCGAGTCGTTGTTTCACGTAGATCGGGTCGTGTATCGGCCCCGTCAGGTTCGCCTCACTCGCGAAATCACGCGTTCGTCGCGCCCGCTTGCGATTCTCGCCGGGTATACGGCGCGACTAGTGCGCCGGCGCGAACCCCAACCCGCTCCGAGATAAGGATCTAATAATGATAGATACGGAAACAGTGGCTCGCGTTCCGACCGCGCGACTGACGTGCCCAAGGATCCGACAAGAGATTCCTGCGGCGTCCTGATTCTGGTGCGGCGTGTCGCCGCCTGGCCTATTCCCCTCCGTCCCGGAGAAGTGTTCGCGACTCGAGAGACTTCGTGGGTCGCCCTATTGCCAGGATGCGAAATCCCTCGCCCTGGAATCGAACAAAAGTAAGGGAGGCGGCGGCTAGTAGGATTTGCAATTCTTCGGCTCCGACCACAGCTCGCACGGTGTGGCTTCCGTGGTTGCAAACCCTGTTGCAACTACCGCGCCGCTGACATTCCGGAGGTCATTCAGAAGTTAGCTTGCGGTGGTCCGATGGGCGGTTGCTCCGAAACTCGCGCGCCCCGCATGAAGAATGTGAGCCGTTCGAATTGGTGGGCCGAGACTGGAATCCGGAGGGGTATGTGCCATCGAGCCGAGAACCGGTACGCCCGACCATCCTGGGCGCGCACTTCTTGCCAAGTGAGCTTCGACTGGCGCAGGCCCCAGTCTAGAATCAATCCAGTAGGAGAAACGCCGATTCCAACGGGCGGCATCGGTACGAAGAGTGCCCAAATGATTGCCCATGGAAACACGATGGCTAGGGCGATTCCTAACACCAAGAGAAATCTCAGGAAACCGCCTTGGATCCAAACAGGGCCAAACAACGCTGCCGGGATGAACGTAAGCGTGACCCACAACAGAAAGAACAGGAACAAGGTGTAAGCCAGGAAGTACGGGACCCTCGAACGACCCTTCACCCATTCGATTGGGTTGGGAGAAGTGTACACGTACCGCCGAAGCCCGCGAGTCCCTTTATCCTTACGTAGAAGGAAGGGGCTCTCTGATTACGTCGCAACCTCCTGGCCTGGGTGGGCTGCGAGACTTTTCCGCGAGGGTCAAATTCCTCTCGCACCCGATCCGGCCTTTCGGCACTCCCTCGAACTTTGCCGCCTTCGGTGGAGTTGAAATGGAGCGCACGCTTGGTCTTCCACGCCGTCGATGATTCACGCCGAGGGGTTGACCAAGCGATTCGGGGACCTCACTGCCGTCGACGGAGTGTCTCTGGATATCGGAGAGGGGGAAGTCTTTGGTTTCCTCGGTCCGAACGGCGCAGGGAAGACGACAACGGTGCGAATGCTTACAAGCTTAATCTCGAAGACAAGCGGTACCGCTGTCGTGGCCGGTTGCGAGATCGGAAAGGAGGCCGACGCACTCCGGCTTCGTCGACAGATCGGGATACTTCCTGAGAATGTAGGGCTCTACGAGGGCACTACGGCCTACGAAAATCTGGAGTACTTCGGCCACCTCAATCGACTGGATCCAGTCACCCTCCGGTCGAACATCGAGCGCCTCCTTCAGATGATGGACCTTTGGGAGAAGAAGGACGTCCCGGTCGAAACATTCTCGAAAGGAATGAAACAGAAGCTGGCCATTGCACGGGCCCTCGTGCATGACCCGGTCCTGCTCTTCTTGGACGAGCCGACGGCCAACCTGGACCCGGAGGCTGCCAAGACGGTCCGGGACACTATCCTCCACTTGAAGAAAGAAAAGCGCACGATCTTCCTGAATACTCACAATCTCGATGAGGCGCAACGGGTTTGCGACCGGGTCGGTATCCTCCGAACCCGTTTGCTTATCACCGGTTCTCCAGGGGAATTACAGTCCAAGGCATTCGGGACCCGGACCGCGGTCAGGTTGGAGAGCGTCTCCCAAGAACTTGCTGCCGCGGTCAGGGCCCGGCTGGGGTCGCGGAAAGTGGAAATTTCGGGAGACGAACTCCTCGTCGAGGTCCAGGATCCGGACCGCGAGAACCCGGACATTGCAGAGGCCGTGATTGAGGCGGGGGGCCGGATTCGAGCCCTCACGCAGCCGGGGCCCTCTCTCGAAGAAGTGTATCTCAAACTTATCCATGGAGAGGAGGCTCGGGCATGAGGATCTCCCAAGCTTGGATCGTCGCGCGCCACGACATGCAACTCATCCGTCGCAAGCGAGGGATCCTTGCGGGTCTCATCGCGTTCCCCTTAGGAGTCGGGATTGGTTTCCCGGCGTTGGTCGAACTGTTGATTCTTCGAGGCGGGGCCGACCCCTCATCCTGGCTTCCCACCTTCCTGGACGCGTTCAGTTTCTGGTTCGTGATCGGTGCGGCCTCTCTGCCGACGACCATCGCGTCCTACAGTATCGTCGGCGAAAAAGTGACGAAAAGTCTCGAGCCCTTGCTGGCGACCCCCACGACGGACGGTGAGATCCTGGTGGGCAAGGGACTGGCTGCGTTCCTTCCTACGGTCTCCGTGATTTGGGCAGGAGCCGCTCTCTTCCAGATTCTCATCGACCTGGAAACCTATCGTTCGTTCGGCTACTTTTACTACCCGAATTGGGGGATCGCCCTCAGCCTCTTTGTTCTGATGCCGCTCGCAGCCCTTATCGCGATCGAGGCGTCCGTGCTGATCTCGTCGCACGTCACTGATGTTCGTTCCGCCCAGCAGTACGCGGGCGTCATCTTCATCCCGCTCATCTTCATCTACGTGGCGAGCGAGATCGTCCTCACGCTCGACGCCCTTACTCTGTTGTACATTGCCGGCGCCTTCCTCGTGGTCGTGCTGCTCCTCTTCGCCACCAGCGTGCGGACCTTCCACCGCGAGGACATCCTGACTCGGTGGAAATGAGGCGGCGGGTTGATGTTGACGCAGCCGGGCGAAAGTGCGTCAAGATCTCCCTTAACGTGCTGCTTCTACCCGCCTAGATACTCGAAGCGTCGTCAGAGTAATCCATTTGCTGGGTTTGCCCGGCTCCTCGATGACCAGCGATTTCATCATGTTCTTGGGCGGATGGCTTGAAACTCCCGCCCCCAAGTCCGGATGCGACCGGTCGATGGACCAAGTGCCGTCGCCCCGACGCTTCTTCTTCAGGATCGTCAGTGGGGGCCGGAGCCGCCGGTCGCCCCCGAATCCCAGCCGGGTGAGGACATCGAGGCCGACCAGTATGTCGCAGAAGTAGTGATTCGGATAGTGGAGCCGTAACCAGGGTGCGTACGGCCGTCCCTCGACAAATGGGCGCGGCTGGCTGGGGTGGCAATTCCCCCCGCGGTCCAATCTGCTTTGCACATTTCGTGGAAGGGCCTCACGGAGAGTATGCACGGCTGGTCTGTCCAAGGTTCTCGCCACGCGGTCTTTAATTTGCGCGCGCCCTCGGTAGGGTCCGATGTCGTCAGCCGAGACCTGTGTGTTGTGTCGGGGCCCGTCGGGCGATCCGGAGCTCGGCCGCGTTCAAATCTGGGAGGACGAAAATTGGCGGCTCACGATGGCATCGCAGGGGGAGGTCGAGGGGTTCTCCTACCTCGAACCCAAGCGCCACGTACCGCACATCACCGATCTCGCCGGGGAGGAGGCCAGAACCTTGGGTACGGTCCTCGCCCTCGTCACAAGGGCGCTCCAAGAAGCGACCGATGCCGAAGTCGTATACGTGTATGTTTTCGGGGGCGGGATCCCGCATCTCCATCTCCACCTCGCGCCGCACCGATCCGGGGATGCCCTCAACGCCCAGATGATTCGCGGCGAGACGACAGAAGTACACCTACCCAGCGGAACGACGGCCTTCTCAAGCAAGGAGTTCCCGCCCCTTCCGGCAGGAGTCCATTTAGCAGTCCGAGAACGGACCCGGAAGATTCTGTATGCGTCACCTGCGCTCGCAAGAGAGTAATGGGCGGCGCCGCGGCTCCGCCGTCCGCGGATCGGGCAAGGTGGTTGATGCCATCGAGGAAGCTTCTGAGTGGATTTCTCTTTGCGGATATCCGGTTCTCTCGAGAGTCCGACAGCTCGCCATTTCTCGCCCTGGCCCGCGAAGTGTGTTAGTTTCGAAGCTTGCCGTTATGGGGTCTAACTGCATCCCAGCCCGTCTTGATGAAGCGAACGGGAGTTCCTCGGCTGTACCGCATACTGATCCCGGCCAAGAACCTGAATCGGTCCCGACGATTCTACGAGTCCCTGCTCTCAACTCGCGGTCGATCAGTAGCCGGCGGGCGGATTTACTTCGATTGTGGTCCAGTAATCCTCGGTGTTCTCGACTACTCCGGCGTTAGTGCATCCAAAATTTCGACCCCCAGAGAATCGCTCTACTTCGCGACGAACGAACTAGAAGGGGTCTTTTGTCGTGCCCGCACGTTGGGGTGCTTGGACCCGGGCCTTCTGCACGACGATCCTTCCAGCCCACTCGGCGAGATTGTCATCCGACCATGGGGCGAACGATCGTTCTACGCCCACGACCCAGCGGGTAACCCTCTGTGTTTCGTCGACGAGCGCACGCTGTTCATCGGAACGCCGAGTCAGGTGGCCGCATTGCTAGGATCGGCTCGGGTTCGGAGTCCCGGAACGAAGAAACGCAGGCGCCCATCCAAACACACGTGAGGTTTTGCGAGGGATCGCGGAACAGGCTGGATGGGGTGCGATATTGAAGGCACCCGACCTCATATCTTTCTGAAGCCGCGATGCCCGGATCCGTATCCGTCGCGACCGTCTCCGCTGGAACGCCAACCCGGGTGGCTGTAGCCCTCGCCGTCTTCGGCGCGGGGCTGGTTTTCTTCGGGTTCGCCATCATCCTTTACGGAGGATCTCCTTTCGGCGAGCCCCCGAGCATCCATTGTCCGCCGTGCACGTGGCCATCGGCCGTATCGTTCGTCCTCCCGTTGGGGTTCTTCTTCTGCGGCGCCTCGCTTCTGGCTTTTGGCCTGACGACTATTCGGAAACCGTCGAAGACTGAGCAGGCGGCACAATCCAACTCTGCGGCGCCCGGAGCAGGGAACCCGACATCGAGTCAAATCGCCATCTTCTTCGTGAGTGCTGGGGTTGGCATCGCATTCCTCGGCACTCAAATTGCCGTCATGTACGGATGCGCGTCAGGACCGTGCATGCCTCCGCCCGAAGTTGCGATTCCCTGGGGAGTCTTCGGAGTCGGACTCGTTCTGTTCATCCTAGGATCCCTCGTGGGCCTTGGGAGACGCGTTAGGACGGATCCGCGCGCGGTCTTTCGTTCTTGAACCGGGCATTTCTGAATTTGGCTCGAGTGCAATCTAGATTGCGTGTTTAGAGCGACGCCCTTTCTCGCAAGGAAAATACTCTTCCGGTGCGATCCCCGGCCAAGCACTTCAGAGAGAGGCGATCGGGTGGGAGCAGGAACGAGGTCGGCCGGGGGCGCGACGTCATGCTGTATCCACCGGGCGGCACCGAGGACGGACTTCTCACCGGGGAGTGCAAAGTTCTCCTCAATTTCCGTTAAGGAGGCGATTAACTACCGTCCTTCCCCAGTGCCGTTTGACAAGTTGGAGGGTCAAAATGTCGATCAAGCAGAAAGGCAGGAGCCTGGAGAAGAAGGTCATCGGCGGTTCGGAGACCATGGGTCGCGACCTGAAGAAGGGTCTGATCCGTGCCGGTAAAGTGTTGAAGCACGGGGCTCAGACGACCGGCCGGGACGTCCGGAAAGCTGGGACGAAGGCCCGCGTTCGGATGATGCGGGGTCGCCGCGCGAAGTCCGGCGCAGCGTAACGACGCGGCGCGCGCAGGAGTCAGACGATCTTCCGGATCGCGGTCGTCGACCTGCCCATTCGACCACCGAGTCGGATAGAACAGAACTTCGAGTTCAGAGCCCTCCCCTCTCCGGCGGGGGAGGGTGCACTACGGGGTGCGATGGCCCGAGCCAGCGGTGTGGGGACCGTCGAAGCACCGGCAGACCAACCGAGAGCCTGCCGGGCCGGTCAGTCGGCGTAGTCCTGGTTGTACTCGAACTGGAAGGGATTGACGGCTCCCTCGGGGTTCAGGTTGATCCCGTGCAGCAGGATGTTGTACACTTCAAATTGCGTCGGAATGACCAGCCAGACATTCGTGTAGTTGTCGTACATCATTTGGGTCATTTCGGCGTAGTCCTGGCTCGCCACGGTCGTGTTGAGCTCCCCAGCGGCAGAGACCACGAGGTTGTCCATCGTTTCGTTCGCGTACTCGCTCATGCAGGCGTTGAATCCGCCGTAGCTGAGCGCATTGGCCTGCGTGGCATCGTCCGGGGCGATGTAGTCCGCGGTGTAGTAGTCGATGCCGGCGTAGAAGGGTCCCCCGTCGTACGACTCGGCGGAGATGCAATTGCCGGTCGAGGGGTCTCGGGCCTGTTCCTCCACGAGCCCGTCGGGGGTGACCCCCGTCAGGGCCAACGTGATCCCGATGTGGGAGAGATCCGCCTTCAGCAGGTCGGCGACAACATTCCAGTCCCCGGTGTCGATGTAATCGAAATTCACCGGTCCACAGCCCGCATGACAAGGGGAGTTCGCGATGAACTGGTCCGCCAACGTCAAGTTGTACGAGTACGGCGCGAGCCCGTCCGGATCATAGTCCGGATAACCGGGCGGAACCGGACCCACCCAGCGGGAGGCATTTCCCTCAAAGGCGATCTGGATGATTTGGGAATAGTTGATGGCATGAGACACCGCCGCCCGCACGGACCAATTGGCGAACGGGTTCATCGGTTCGCCTGGGAGTGCCGGTTGCTGGTCCATGTAGATCCAACTCGAGAACGTGGTCGACCCGTACACGACGGGTAGCGCTTGAACGACGAGGCAGTGAGCATGGCTGACATGGGAGATCGTGGAGGGCCCGATGAACGCGAACGACGCTGTCGCTGCGGAGCCCGTTTCGAGGTTGTCGGTGACGATTGCGGGGTCCCCCTGGAAGGCTACGTCGATGGCGGTCCGGGCGGGCTGCAAGTTGTTGTCCCACGGCAAAGAGGCGGCCTCCGACACGGCCCAGTAGTTCCGGTTCGGCGAGAGGGTGTAGCCCGTCCCCGGCGACCAGAAGGTAAGGTTGTAGGGCCCGCTGCCCACCATGTCGTTGGCCATCCACGAGTTCTCCCCGTCTAGCACGACTCCGCCGTGCGCGGCGACCACCAGGGGGTCGACGGCGGCGAAGATCGGCATCGCCATTTGGTCGAGCAGGAAGGCGTAGGGGATCGGTCCGAGGTACCCAAATCCGAGATTGACCTGCATCGTGGAGCTGTTGATCACTCGGAAGGACTGATTCTGGGCCCCCATGTAGGACAGAACGGCGGGAGCAGGGTTCGTGACGTTCGCCCGCGTGTTGAACGTGTTGACCATCTGGGCGAGGGTGGCATTGGACGCCTGGATGGCCGATAGAGGCGAGTAGTAACTGACGTTCGGAGCGTAGAAATTCTCCTGCGCGAGAATGGCAATCGCTTGGTTCATGACGAGTGTGCGCTCGAAGCTGTACCAAACCACGTAGGCGTTGATCGGGTCACCGTTCGAGAAATACTCGTTGGGCCAGAGAGTGAAATTCCAGTGAAACCCGTCGCTCGACACGCTCCAGTTCTTGGCGAGGAGGGGTTGATGGTTGATGTAGCTCGAGCCGTTGTACATCACGAGGGTCTGGTAGACTTGCTGGACGACGCCCCACCCCGGCGCGGTGTAGACCTGAGCGGGGTCGAGTGAATCCGGCACCTCGGGTTGATCGACAACCAGCGGGTTGGTGGTCGCGAGCGCACAGGTAGCCGACTGCTGGGCCAGCTTTGAGAGGGAGTAGTACGCCGAGCCCGACGCCACTACGGTCAGGACGGCGACGAGGACAGCGGCGATCCGAAGTCCTCGGGGATTCACGGCGTCGCCTCAGGTGCGGTCCCCAACGCCCTGTACCCTAAAGAGTTGACCGCGGGCCGGTTCCGATGCTCGGGGAGGAGGAACGGCGACGGGCGTTTACCGGCCGAGTGAAGTCCATTTCCCGGCCGCCGGGAGCTGCTGCGTGATGCAGTGGACATCGCCTCCCCCGATGGCGATGTCCTCACAGCGTACGCCGACTACCTCCCGTCCTGGGAACGCCGACCGAAGGCCGTCGAGCGCCCGCGCGTCCGCGGGGTCCCCGAAAATCGGCGCGACGATCCCGCCGTTCGCGATGTAGAAGTTCATGAACGTCGCCGCGAGCGGGTGTCCTTCGATGTGGTGGTGCGCCGGCGACGGCAGGTCGATCACCTCGATGGGGCGACCTCGTCCGTCCGTCTCCGATCGGAGTTGCTCCCGGTTCTCCCGAAAGATCTCGTGGTTCGGGTCGGAAGGTTCCGGGGCCGTCGCCGCCAAAATGACGCCGGGTCGCGCGAACGCCGCTATGCCGTCAACGTGGCCGTCGATCTGAGAGGCATGCATCCCTTGTCGCAACCAGATGACCTTCTGGATGCCGAGATACGACTTGAGTTCGG
Source organism: Thermoplasmata archaeon (assembly GCA_049800095.1). Lineage (GTDB taxonomy): Archaea > Thermoplasmatota > Thermoplasmata > Lutacidiplasmatales > UBA184 > JAKIWV01. The sequence continues at coordinate 12,633 of JBARJD010000015.1, forward strand.
ATTCCACCTCGGTTTTGGTCCGGCCTGGGTTCCGGTTCGGGTTCAATAGACACGACTCGGTAGTGACCAGGGTGCCTTCTCCGTCCACGGCCAATGCCCCTCCCTCCGCCACGATGGAAGCCCGGTAGAGTGGGAGCGAAAGGCGCTCTGCGAGCACCTCCGGCGCCGTGGCGTCCTTGTCGAAGGGCGGGTATCGTTCGCCCCAACCATTGAAGCGGAACTTTACCGCGGCCGTGCGGCCGTCCCCGGCCGTCACGAAGATCGGCCCGTTGTCCCGTATCCAACTATCGTCGAGGTCTGTGGCTTGGACCTCGATCTCCTTCCCGAGTCGGCGCTGTGCCCCCTCGACAGCGTCAGGAGGAACAAGCATGATCACGGGTTCGAAGCGCTGGATGGCGTGGGCGACGTTAGAATAGGCGACCCGGGCCTCTTCGAGCCGCCCCTTCCACGTATCGGCGCGGCAGGGCCACGCCATGTAGCACGCCCGGTGAGGGGTCCATTCGGCGGGAAAGGCGAAGCCGTCCTCGAGCGGCGTTCGGCCGGAAGTCCCCGTCTTACTGTCCATCGCCGGTGTCCACGCCGGGAGTGGTTCCCTGGACGGCCTGCATCAATGGTCCGTACGTTTCGGGGGCGCGCGTGTCCAGGAAGCCGAAAAATGACTTCGCCTTTTGGGACTGCGAGAGGTCGAGATCCGCGATGACGAGGCGGGGAGCGTTCGATCCCCCCCGGCGCACGACCTTCCCCCACGGGTCCGCGATGAAGCTGCCTCCGTAGAATTTGATCTTCTCTTCCTGCCCCACCCGGTTCACGGCCGCGATGAAGACCCGGTTCATAATCGCCTGCGCGCGCATGACGAACTCCCAATCCGGGTGCGAGTCGAAGTCCGGTGCAACGACCTCCGAGCCGATGGCGCTAGGGTAGACGATTAACTGGGCGCCGCTGAGGGCGAGGATGCGGGAGACTTCTGGAAACCACTGGTCCCAGCAAATGGCAAGGCCCAATCGCACGCCCCCAACTGCGGTGACGACGTACCCGAGGTCCCCCCGACGGAAGTACTGGTCTTCTCGATATCCCACCGCCGCGGGAATGTGAATCTTCCGATAGCGGCCCACGGTGGCTCCCTGGCCGTCGAACACGGCGAGGGCGTTGTAGCAGGTATCCGGGGCCACCTGCTCGAGGTAGGGGACGACCAGAGCGAGCGAATGACGCCGAGAGAGACGGGAGAATCGGTCGAGGACTTCGGTGGAGGGGGGGACCGTTGCAAGAAAGGCCGCAGAGTCCTCAAACTGACCGCAGTACCGGTTGCTGAACAGTTCCGGCAGCACACACAGGGCCGCGCCGCGGCGCGCCGCGAGACCGACGAAGCGGCTAGCGGCGGAGAAGTTCCGTTGGGGATCCGGGTCGCAGCGCATCTGGGCCAAGGCGATGCGAAATGGGGCTTGAACCGCCTCGATCGTACGGCCCCCTGTTCCGGCGGGTCGAGGAAGCGAAGGGATTATACATCTACGGGCAGACAGAGAGCTCCGGTGAGCGTGGAGTGCCCCCAAAGGTCAGAAAAGGCCGTGCCGTTGATCGACGTGCACGACCTGAATCGGATACATTTCTTGCCTCGACGGCGAGAGCGTAGAGATTAGCCCGCCGGGACCTCTTTCCGTGGATCCCTTGGCCATGGATCCGGCCGGAAGATCAACAGCGTAGCCAGACGGCTCCCGCTTCAGATGCCTTTGAGGGTCTCTCCGCCATCTACATCCCAGGTGGAGCCGACGACGAAGCCCGCCCGGTCCGAGACCAGGAACGCGACGACGTTGGCCACCTCTTCGGCACGACCGAAACGACCGATGGGGATGACCTCGGAATGGCCCTTCAGAAACGCGGCCATCTTCGCCTCGGAGCCGTCGGTGAACTTCTTGGCAGCCCCCTGCCACAACGAGGTATCGATACGTCCCGGACAGACACAATTGACCCGGATGTGATCCGGGATGAGGGCCAACGCCGTCGATTTGGAGAACGACATCAAAGCGGCCTTGGTCACCGTGTAGTCGAACAGGTGGTCCCGGGCCCGGTGGCCCCATACGGACGAAATATTCACGATCGCCCCTCCGCCTTGCTTCTGCATGATGGGGGCGACGTTACGAGTGAATCGGACCGCGCTCAGGAAGTTGGTCTTGAGGACGAAGTCCCAATCCTCATCGGTAAGGTCCACGCCTTTGAGGGCCCAGCCGCCGGGAGAGATGGCCCCAGCGTTGTTCACGAGAATGTCGATCCGGCCGAATCGCTTCTCGGTCTCTTTGACCGCGCGGGTGACATCCTCTGGTTGGGTCACGTCGGCTTCGATGGTCACGACCTTCACTTTGTACGCTCCTAGACGGGAGCGGGCCTGTTCGAGAGCCGGACGATCCCGTCCGAGTAGGGCCAGGTCGACACCCGCCCTCGCCAACTCGTGGGCGATGGCCTGCCCGATTCCCCGGTTCCCACCGGTCACCAAGGCCACCTTTCCGTTGAGTTTCAAGTCCATGGGACTCCCTTCTCGGCACACGGTCGGGTAGTCAATCAACCTATGCGCGCGGGCCGGAAGTCAAAGACCGGAGGCAGAAGGCAGTGGACTACGGATTGTTCTGGGAGCCGGCGACTAATGAGGGCCGGCGGCCCCGCTCTTGGGGTGGTATCTCGTAGGAGATGGGGTGGGCGGAGTCGGGGTCACGACGCCGACTCTGGTTCCCAGCAACGCACCGAAGAGTGGCTTGGCTCTGGGGCCGATAACCCTGTGGCGGGCTCCTCACATCATCGGAGGGTTTTGGAAGATCATGAGGAGATTCCCTTCGGAATCCTTGAAGAAGGCGGAAGCCCCCACCGACTCGAAGGCTATCGGTCCGTCGATTTTAGTTTCCGGGCTCATCTTCTCCGCCCGCCGGAACTTGACGCCCTTTCGGGCGAGATCCTTCACCGTCGCTTTGATGTTCTTCACGAGAAACGTCGAGTACGCGAGGGTCCTCTTTTCGCGCTTCTGGGGGGTTATCAACCAGATCTCGGTCTGCGCGAGCCTCAGGGAGGCCCAGAAATCCCTCATCTCCCCGCGTCCTCTGTACGTAAGCTTCGCTCCCAGAGCTTTGGTGTAGAACTTGATGGCCCGGTTCATCTGGGTTACCGGTATCAGGGTCGCCAGTTGTGCCTTGGAAAGCATCGTTGCCACCTACCACGAACCCTTCCCGACCGTCAGGGCTCCCTTGAGCGGCTGAGTCCGGCCTAGGTTATGTATCTGTTCAACGGGACACACATGGACGTTGCACGTGGGCGATCGCCGTCTCCTCACCGGGACGAGTGAACGGCGCAGTTCAGTTCCGCCGGAATCAATGGAACGGGCAGGCGTAAGCTGTTCTCGGTACCGTCAGCGGTCCGGACTTTGGAGAACTGCCAAGCTCCCGCCGGGGGTGCGGGTCTATGCAGCACGCCAGTCGATGTAATCCAAGGCTTTGCGGAATCCCATCCGGGTATAGGCCGAGAGTCCCATGTCCGATGCCTGGAGAAACGCCGCCCGGCATCCGTCCTTCCGGCTGTCGACGGTCGCGCGCCAAGTCATCGCCGTGCCGAATCCTCTTCGGCGGAATGGAGGCAGGGTCCCGACGAGGTGGATGCCGCACACTCCTCGGTAGGGAACTTCCCAACTCGTGGCTGCCGGAAGCCCTCCTACATAGCCCAGGTAGCCTCGGGTCATTTTCGATAGTTCGAACGAGAACATTTTCGCCGGATTCTCCGGCGCCGCTCCTAAGAGACTCTCGAACCCCGTCCGGAGCATCTGCTCCCAGAGGGCCGGGTTCGTCGCTGGCCGGATCCGCAGCTCCGGCGGCGTAGAGGGGACGCGAGGCGGGATGGGGACCAGCACCAAACCGGGAACCTTATTCCGTACGATCAGACCAGCCTCCTCGGGAACGGAGGAAAGGGCCGGAGCTACGCTCTCGGGCGCCACGACTCGCCAATGAGAAACCCCCGCGGCTTGCATGAACCGCTTTGACCTGGCGATCAGGTCGACCGGGTCATCTGGGATTTCGGTGACAAACACCGTGTTCGAGCCGGCGCGAGGGATCCCCGAGGCTACGCGAACGACCCCCCACTCCTCCTCCACCCGGCCTTCCGGGCGTGCGCGAGCGACGATCCGGGACGCCTCGATGAGGTTCGCGTGGCAGTCCGCGAGAAAACTTTCCGTCAAATGTTTCGAGGGTGCGTGCATCGTTCCGGCCCCCTTCTCGAGCTTGCCCAACGGTTCGATATCGCGGCCCGCCGGGCGCAAACGTTTGAGCGGTCCGTCGGTACCGACCGGGGGACCCGACGCCCAGGTAGAGCTGACGGGGGGCATAATCTAGGTTGCCGCCGCTCGCATGAAAAAATCGACAGAAGCAGAGTATCTGTGGAGTCATGCTCCACCGCGCCTCCGGCCCCAGTCAGATCGCGCGTAACCAGAGCATATGCGCGATTGGGATAGCCGCTTCCAAGCAGGGCACGTTGAGGGGGGTAGGACCCGGCCCGGAGGGCCGGGGAAAGGGTTGCGGTCGCTGCCGGGTCCGAAGACCCGAGCGGAGTAGACCCGGTGGGCCTACGGCGCGAGAGCGATCTGCCGGGCGAGACCGAGTTGCTGGTTGAGGTCCGAGGCGATTCCGTACGCACGGAACGACTGGATCTTACCGGCCTCGTTCAAGACCACGCGAGCCATCTGCTCTTGGATGACCTTCTTGTTCGTCGGGGCGATCGACTTTCCGTCCTGGGCGGTGAGCGGACCCGTGTGGGTTCCGTGAACCGAGTTCAGGACGACGACGTCGTGGCCCGAGACGTAGACGTTCTTGACGTCCTGCGTCCAATCCGGAAACGCTTGGAAGCTCCCCGCGAGGAAGCCGCGAATCGCGGTCTTGCCGTGGAGGGGCGCGTCCTGGGTCGGGACCTGGAACGTCGCGTCTTCGGCGTATTGTTCCAAGATCTTGTCGACATTTCGGGTATTGACAACGGCGATCATCTGGCGGGCTTCTTGTTCTGTCAGTTGCGTCATTCTATCTCCTCTTCTATAAAAAGACGCCGAAGCATATAAGTAGGACTAAGTCCCGCCGTCACACGGGACTCGGCTACGTTGAAGCTGCTCGCTGGCCGGTCCGGCCCCATGGAAAGAAGGGCCCGGGCTCGACCCCCGGAGTGAGCCAGCGGGCGGCTTGCTCCAGTTGGATCCGGGCGGAGGGAACCGAGCCACGATAGCCCGGCGACCGGACCCGCTTGCGCCATGCTGCCCACGACTCGCCCTGTAAGGCGTGGGCGCCACTCGACGTATGAACGGATCGGGTCAATACAAGCAATCGCCGACCGAGGTCTCGGAGGTCTGCAGAGGTGCCCACCCATCCAGGACCTACACCCGACGAGAACGGATCACTCTGGATGAGTCCCGCCCGATCAATGAGCACGAGCAGTCGTCGGCGGCCCTTGCTCAGACCGGCCATCTGCCACGGAGCCCTTGCCCGGGCGACGCGTTCGAGCGCAGGGAATAGGCGACGGTGTACGAGGGTCTGCTTACCTCGCCAGAGGCGGAGGACCACGATGTCGGGATCGGACTCGAGGGTTTCACCCACCTGGTAAATCGCGGACCCGGCCGGATGTCCCCACCAGGAACCCGAGACGGGGGCACCTACCACAAGGGACACGAGGGAGGGAGACGTGGGGTCGGTGAAGGGCAACAATCCAAATCTCTGCAGGTTACGTTTCACTCGGCGGAAGGACGAGTCTCGAAATTCCTTCCCCCCAAGCACGGGAACGATTTCATGGGCATGAAGGGTTGCACCCGGGGTGGGCCCTATCTTTGCACCCGACTGCCGCAACGCTCCAATTGCGCGGCAAATCCGATCCGATTCTGGCCCTCCGCCCGGGGTAAGGGCGAGTCCTTAACTCGGTGGGCCACGTTCGGAGCCTGTGTCCGCGGGCCGGCGGCGACTCGCTGCAATCATGTTCACCGATATGGTGGGCTACTCCGCCCTCGTCCAGACCGACGAAGCGACGGCCTTGGGGATACTCGAGCGGCACAACCGGCTCCTTCGTCCCATTTTTGCCCGGTTCGGAGGCCGGGAAGTCAAAACGGTCGGCGACGCCTTCTTGGTCGAGTTCGAAAGCGCGTTGGACGCCACGCAGTGCGCCATAGAAATCCAGCGGCTCCTCCATGATTACGGAGCATCGTCCCCGGCCGAGTGGAAGATTCGGATCCGGATCGGAATTCACGTCGGCGATGTGGTCCAATCGAACGGAGATGTGCTGGGGGATGCGGTCAACATCGCGTCGCGCATCGAGCCGTTGGCCGACCCTGAGGGGATCTGCCTGACGCAACAAGTGTACGACCAGGTTCAGAACAAACTCCCGGCGTCCCTCGTGCCCCTCCCGTCTACGGAACTCAAAAACATCCGCTTCCCCGTGAAGGTCTACAAGATCGTTCAACCGTGGGACGCCCATCGTGTAGAGATTCAAATCCCGAGGTCACCCGGCCCGCGACACGTGGCAGTACTCCCTCTCTCCAACATCAGCCCGGACCCGAACGATGAGTACTTCGCGGACGGACTCACCGAGGAGCTGATCTCGGTCCTCTCCCAGGTCCACGGCCTCAGTGTCATCGCCCGCACGTCCGTGACCCCGTACAAGTCGGCCCCCAAGTCGATCGCCCAGGTCGGTGCGGAGCTGGGGGTGGATACGATCCTCGAGGGGAGCGTTCGGAAAGCCGGCAAGCACATCCGGATCACCCTCCAATTGATCGACGTGCTGACGCAGCGGCACGTCTGGGCCAACAGTTACAACCGAGAGATCGACGACGTGTTCGCTGTCCAGGCCGACGTCGCGGAACGGACCGCGGGAGCGTTGCGCCTCGAATTCGCGAAGGCGGAGGCGCCGGGCTCCCGCGGACGCGGACCGACCGCGAACCTCGCGGCCTATGACCTCTATTTGCGAGGACTCGTCGCGGCCAGCGCCGAAGAGTTCGAAGGGCTGGACGAAGCGGTTCGATGCTTCGATCAAGCGACGAAGCTCGATCCGACCTTCGCCGAAGCATTCGCTGCGTGGGCCAATCTGTACGTCGCCGCGGCCGGGGACCGACTCCCGATGCGAGATGTGATGCCCCGCGCCCGAGAGCTGGTGGCCCGCGCGCATGAGCTCGACCCGAATTCATCGGAAGCGCACTCCGCGCTGGCCAACCTCTCGTTCCAGTTTGACCACAACTGGCAGCTGGCAGAGACCGAGTTCGACAAGGCCCTCGCCCTCAATCCCAGCAACGTCACCGCCCATGCGTTCCTGGGGCTCGTCCTGGTCGCGTTGGAACGGTTCGACGAGGCGAAAGAGGTGCTACGCAACGCCGCCCGGCTGGATCCCGGAGGGAGGCACCGTTCGACTTTGGCCTGGGCCGAGCTCGAAGCCGGCGACTTCGACTCGGCGATTTCGTACATGCAGGAGCAGCGAGAGCGCCGCCCAGCCTCGGTCGGCGTTCACGTAGGATTAGGGTTCGCCTTTCTCGTGGCGGGGCGACGATCCGAAGCCCTTCAAGAGGCCGATACGCCGCTGACCGGGGCGAACGACTCCGAACGATTCGACCACGCGCTCCTGAATGCGCTCGTCGGACGGCCCGACGCGGCCCGGGAGATCGCGGCGGAGGTGGAGCCCAGGGGGGCGAAGTCGTACACTTCCGCGACCCACCTGGCAATGCTCCACTCCGCGATGGGGGAGAAGACGCGGGCGTTGGACCTCCTGGAGCAGGATTTTCGGGAGGGCGACCAGGTCCTCTGGTTGTGGTATCGAGGGACCTTCTTCGACCCCATCCGGGACGACCCACGGTTCGTGGCGTTGCTGCATGAGTACGGTCTTCCCATCCCCCACCTCCGTCGGGCGACTCTTCGGTCTACCGACAGTTCGGAGGATCGTACGCGAGCCGCTCATTAGGCGGGATGGACGGGGGGCCTGCCCACCGGCCGGAATTCCGCTGAAGGTGTCCCCCGTAAGGACCCCCATACGGTGGATCCCGCCCAATCACGGCAAGAACTGGGCTGCCTCGGAGACGTTCCGTGCCGGGCTTTTTGTCCGCCGCCGTCGGCACGGTCTCCTTAAGGCAAGCAACCCCCCGAAGAGCCCCGTTTCTCTTAAATTCAAGGGATGGCGGAATCGGGGACGCGGGCGGGAGGGGCGACGTTGCCGGACTTCCCCAACCGAGGGGTTCTTACGCCTTCCGACGTATATCTGTACCGTTCGGTCAGTCCCTCGACACAGCCCCCGCACGGGTTGTCGCGCGACCGCCCATTCGGTTGCCGAGCCTCTTCGGGTGGCTTCGAGGAGGCAGCATGGTCGAGTGTCCAGTCTGTGGGGTCGAGAGCTCGCAAGAGCAAGTCGCCTGTGCCGTCTGCGGCCTGCCGACGAAGTTCTTCAACGAATTACACGTCTATCCGGAAGTTGCGACGGTCCCGGAGTCCGTTCCCAGGGTCGACGGGAGTCCCGTGCTCGTCGAAACGGCTCCGTCCGGACCGTTGACGCCCACCCCGGTCGGTCCCCCTCCGACGCCCCCCGACAGCGCGCGGCAAGCCGATACCTCCATCCCCCGTGCGGGCGGCATTGAACCGGAGTCAGGGCGCGCTATCGAGGAAGCGCCCCCGCCGAACGATGAGGCCCTCCGGATCGGCCGGTCCCTCGGGATCGATGTCACGGGATTCGAGGAGATCCTGCGGCATCCCTCCTCGTATGGAAGCCCCGCGCAACTGTCTCGGGTCCGGCACGGGATGGTCAGCGCGGTCCTCGACGGGCTGATCCACCGATATCGTGGCCTCTGCGAACGTCGGGACGTCCTTTCGTCCGTGATGCGGACCCGGTCCTTGGACGCGGAGCTGGCCGCTTACCGAAGGGCGCTGAGCAAGGGCGAGCTCGCCCGTGCCGATGCGCAACGCCGAACTGCCCAACTCACCGTTGAGTCGCTCGAGGCAAGCCTGGGCCGGATCAGGATCCGGTTGAATGAGGCGAGCCAGTTGATGCGGGCGCTCCGGGAGCTGGGTGGAGTGGCGCCCAAGGTCTTGCGCCCGGTCGCCGAGGCCGTGAAGGGTCCGCATCGGGTGGAGGCGGGCCAGATCGAACGCCGACTGGACCAGACGAACGTCCTGCTGTGGGGACTCCTGGTCCCCCGGATGAATCATGAGATCTCGAGATGTCTGTCCCTGCTCGACCAGAGCCACGCTCCGGCGTCCCGGACCGCCCCGATCCGGTGCGAGATCGACCGGATGGCGGAGAAGATCCGCGCCCAGGAGATCACCGGGGCGCTGGCCTCCCATCGTTTCCTAACGGCCGAGCTCGCTTCGCTGGCGCCCCTCCCGCAGCGAAACGCGGTCGCGCGGTTCACGATCGATCAAACTCACCGCAGTTGAAGAGAACCCGCGGCGCTCTGCGGGTTCCGGCGGATGCGTCGCGGGGCCGGATCTCCCCGGTTCCGGGCAACCGTCTGGGCGGCAGAGTGACCCGCCGGACGCGCGCACGTCGTCCGGAGGCTGAGAAAGTGACTCCTCGCAAAGAGGCGACGGGAGCCCCCGCAGGAACGGCCTCGCCCGGAGGAGCGCTGGGCAGGGTTCGGCCGGACATTCGACCGCGTTGGCCGGCGATGGGTTCCGGCCCACCCGTCTCTTCAGGGGGGAGTCGACACGGCCCGGAGCGAACCGACTACCAGCGATTCGCGAACGAGCGCACTCCACTGGGCATGCTGGGTCCCGTCAGACGGTCGATCGTGGACGGCCCGCTCAATTCGTGCATCGGCCCCGTTCCGGTGAACGCCGGGCCTGTGTCCGCTTCGAACGAGACCTTCGTCGTGGGGACGGGCGCCCCCGCGACCGTGAACGCTCCCGCCGCGGGATCCGGAGTGTAGGTTGTTCCCGAGATCGTGGCGGTCAGAACCTGGAACTCGTACGTGCCGTTGGGGACGTAGAATCTCACCCAATCGGTTCCCGAGCCGCCACCCGCCGAGGTCGCGCTCGAGGCGACCCAGAGGCGGTGAGAGCCCGTGGCGTCCAGTATCCGAACGACAAACGTTCTCTGGGAGGTCGAGGTCGGCAACCCCGTTTCCTTGAAGGCGTGCTCGTACACGGTCGTCGTGATCAACGGCGCATAGTCTCCCGCGAAGGAGAGGACCGTGCTACCGATCGCCGCGGGGCCCCGGGGGCCCTCCGTACGGGCCTTGAAGGGAATATTGGCGTACGGATTCGGCTCGTTCCCGTAGGCGGCCCAGAAGTTCCCTCCCTGGTAGTGGGACGCCACGATGCTGCCCGTCAGCGTGAACCCATTGAACGACTGCGAATAGGAGAGCGGTTCGCAGACCGTCGGACCGGGGTAGCTGGGCGCCGAGAGCGGACTATAACCGGACTGGCACGTCGCGTTCCACCAGTTCGTGTACTCGGACGGGGACGACGCGGTCGCGCGCAGCCGGGTGCTGAACGCATCGAACGCGTTGTTGTAGATGCGGTCGAAGCTCTGGGCCACCGACAATGCCGTCGAGGGTGGGAGAAGGCCCGCGAAGCCCGGTTGCGGGTCGGGAACGAAGGTGTTTCCCCAGACAACGTCCCGGGTGTGGGCCAGCGTGGTGCCTACCGGCACGGTCGTGCCGCCGTGGATCAATTCGAGCCCGTGGTCCGATACGGCGAACGAATTGCCGGCGAACAGATCGTTCTCGCAGTTGTTGCACACCACGCTGTAGATTGGGACCGCCTCGTTGTTGGCCCAGGCATAGATCCCGGAAGTTCCCGCCAGGGTGAAGTTCTGCACGTGGAAGAAGTAGAGTTGGAAATGGTCAGTGTGCGGCACGTCGAAGTAGTCCAATGACGAGGATTGCCAGCTCGGATACGCCATCCGGAACGACGGCGCCGGATTCGACTGCGCATAGGCCGTCGTGGAGTTGATGAACTCCCCAATCCAGACGGTGAAGAGATAGTCGTTCAGGTCCGAAAAGAGCCACGAGAGCGAGCCGTGGACCCCGAAGGGCGCGCCGACGGTCGGGGCGGCGCTCTCGATCGCATACTGGTTCCCCACGCTGCCGATCCCGGGGGTTCCGCTATTGGTCGAGATGTTCGCAAGGTCCGCGTCGCTGAACGCCCATAGGGGCGTGTAGACTCCCGTCCCGGCGTTGCGAGTCAACGAGATCACCGGCGCCTGTCCGGAGCTGGTGAGGTCCACGTTGCCGATGTACGGCGTGTACCCGCCGAGGAGGACCTCGATAGTGTAGACCCCGGCCGGAAGGTACAGGTCTGGGCCTAGCGCCGTTTTCACTGGGGCTCCGCCCGACCCCTTCCAGTAGGAGAACCAGCCGAACGTCGGAGCGACCTGGAAGTGGGACTGGCTCGTGACGCCGGCGCCCGCGGCGATGCCGACCCAGGCATTCGCGGGACTGATGTGGGCGTAGCTGAGCGGGTGGTCGCCGGAGCCTCCGGGGTAGGGGCGGCCCGACATGTTCCAGAGGCCGAGTAAGAGCGACGGTCCACTGACCAGGTGCGCGAGGGGTGCGCCCGCCTGGGTGAGGAACCCTGCGCCGGTGGGAGCTCCCTGAGGCGCCCAGTAACCGACCTCGCCGGTGCTCGTTTCTCCGGTCTCGGAGCCGAAATCAGACGCGGCCGGCGTGGTGCTGTAGGACGCGCACTCGCCGTTCGGTAGCGTGTGGGCCTGCGGACAGTAGTCGATCCCGACCGTACCGTTCGCGTAGGCCACGCCGTTCGTGTCCCCGTCGTCGGAGCCGATGCCGTAGTCGAACTCGAAGTCATTCGGGAGTCCGACCGGGTCGTAGGCGCTCCCATTCGCCTCGATGGCCGCGGAGCCGATCTGGCCGTGGGGGCCATGGAGGGGTACGCCGTGGTTCGGGTGGGCGGGATTCACCGAGTTGAAGAAGATATCGTCATATTCGCCGCAGACAACCCCCGGATAGGGCTCCACGGCTGGGCAGACGTGCTGTCCCTGGCACACGTCGCCGGCGGGACACGCTTGGCTAGGGGTTTTCCAAACGCTGTAGTTGAAGAAAATCTCATTCACGGGCTCCGTCGTGCTCACGCTGCTTCCATCCACTATGCAGCTCGGAACCCCGGTTCCGGGGACCGAGTCGGTGTGGCAGGGGCCCCGCGTCGTGTTGATGTAGAGCGCGAGGGTGAACGGGTAGGCAATCTTGATCGTCGGTCCGTACTCGCTCGGGGTATTGGTGAGATAGTAGAGACCGTCCGAAATCGACCCGAAGCCCACCGCGCTATTCGTGTCGACGGTGGAACCCGGGGCGTACGTCCCCCAGCTCGCGGTGGGGTTGGAGAAATTCCAGATCTCGTCCCCGATCTGCATCGTGTCGGTGCCGGGGACGTACTCGATGTAATTCTGCATCCAAAACTCGTTGGGGCAGGGGGCGCGACCCGTGCTCGGATTCCCGGCGTACCCGGGGCACCCGTTCGGTGCGTCGGGGTCGTTGGGATTGTACAACGATGTGTGTCCGAATAGGGTGACATTGGTGAGGACCGCGTTGAGTTGCGCTCCGTACGAGTCCAGGGCCGGTTGAATGTCATAGTAACTCGATCCCGTAGAGACATCAAACTCCTCCGTCTGCGTCCCCACCGGATCACTGGTCGAGAAGGTGCCGGCCAGACTGGTCGTGTTCACCGTGGTGTGCCGGATCGTGCCCGTCGTATTGCTGAGTCCGAAGTACGAGACCCCCATGGGGGCCGGGGCGATGTCGTAGAGTGGAGTGATGCTGCCTCCCGTCGACTCAAGGGAGGGAGCCTGGTGGAGGTTGGGCGGGTGGATCGATGAAGGGTCCCGGCCACTGGAGTTCATGGACTTTTCATCGGCGGCCACGGTCGTGGCAAGCTGGTCGTTCGTCCCGAACACCTCGGTCGAAGGTCCGGGGGAAGATTCCGTAGCCGAAGCCGTCGCCGCGGAGATGCTCGGAGCGCCCGTTGGGGCCAAACGGTAGGGGGCGGCCACGGGCGACGCCGAAGCCGCGGCGGCGGACCCGAGCATAATCAGGGCCAAGACGATTGCTCCCACCAGTGCAAGAGTCGAACGCGCCATCTATGCGCCCGGTTCTCCCAGTGTGAGCTTGTAGATATACGTCGCAGAAGGATTCCGAGCGAAGATGGGGCTTCGTCACGGTGCGATTCGGACGTTCGACCCCGAGGGGAGGACCTCGCGGATGGGTCGAGGGCAGCTCGTGGAGTGCCGTCGTCCAGTCAGGGATTCGCCGCTTTGGACGGACCGGCGCCGGGCACGGTGGTAGGCTGGACGGGCGTGACGGCATCGCTCCGCTCGCCCGTCGCCGCGAACGTGTAGTTTCGCAGGAACGACGCGAGTACGCCGCAGGTCAGCGAGAGGAGGGCCCCGACCGCGAAGAGCCAGTGGAACGCCGCCAGCGTCGGGAGCCGGACGAAGACCGGGCCGCTGGGGCCGGTAACCCCGGTGTAGAAAAGTCCCGTGAAGCTGGCGAGGATGGTGGCCACCAGGACGGGTCCGATGCTGGCGCCGAGGTCCTGGAACATCTCCGCCATTCCGGTCTGGATCCCGGTCTCCCCCCGCCGCGACGAGAGGACTACCATGTTCGTGATCGCGATGATCATCATGACCAGGCCGACGAAGGTGGCGATCGGCGCCAGCATCACTTCGGTGTAGGTCCGGTCGAAGGTGATCATCAGGAGGAATCCCACGGTCGCGAGGCCGGCGCCGAGCATCATCACCGGCTTGGGGCCGAACCGGGAGATACCCCGGCCGACGAACGGGGCGGCGATGAGCATCGACAGCGTGGTAGGCAGGCTGAGGACGCCGAACTCGAAGACGGACCGGCCGAGGCCCACGATCGGGGTCTCAACGAGAATCGTGATCCCGACGAACCCAAGGAAGATGCTCACGCCGACGAGCAGGGCGGCGAAGTAGCTGATGGCCAGATTCCGTTCTCGGAATCGCTCGAGGTGGACCATCGGGTCTGCGGCCGTCTTCTCGCGCAGATAGAAGAGAACCCCGAAGACCGCCGACAGCAGGAAAAACTCGGGAACGCCCAGCGGAACTCCATCCGGCCGGACGGCCGCAAACTGACTCCAGCCCCACGATGGTCCTTGGGAGAGACCGACGAGGAAGGTGGCCAGCGCCGCGCCGAGGAAGGCGGCTCCCGGGATGTCCAGCCGGACCCGGAGCAGGTGCCGGGACTCCGGGAGGGCCCAGATTGCCAACGCCACGATGGCGACCGCGAAGGGGATGACCGTGTGATAGGCCGCCTGCCAGCCGTAGTTCTGGATGAGCCAGGCGCCGCCGAACAGCCCCAACGCGGCGCCGATCGCGAACATCGCGCCGATCAGGCCCTGGGCTTGGGCGACCTTCGCCGGCGGGAGGTCTTCTCCGACCATCGCGAAGGCGAGTGGGAACATGGCCAGCCCGACGCCTTGGAGACCGCGGACCGCGATCAGCAGGTAGACGGCGTTGAAGCGGGACAGGCCAAAGATCGTCGCGAGTTGGGGGGTGAACCCCGTGACGGCGACCGCGGCGGTGTACAAGCCGAGAACAAGGACGAGCATCCTCTTCTTGCCGTAGATGTCCCCCAGCTTGGCGATCAACGGCGTTGTGGAGACGCCGACCAACAGGTAGGCCGAGACGACCCAGGCGATGGTGGTGTAAGGAACCCCATCGAAGAAGCGCACCAGCGTGGGCAGGGCGGGGACGAGCATTGTCTCGACGTAATTGACCATCAGAGCCGCTCCGGCGAGGAGAAGGAGAATGATCGTGCCGCGCCGGGCCAAGTCTTCAGTAGGGACGCTGACGGATGCAGGCGCGCTGACGGCCGAAGTCTCGGCGTTCATGGAATCACCCAGAGAGCCCCCTAAGTCAAACCCACCGACGGGAGGGGCTTAACAAGCGGCCTCCGCGCGGAGACCCGTGTCCGATTCGGTCGGGCCGGTCGCAAAGGTCGGAACGTTCAAGCGGGGCGGGGGGTCTCGCGGCCCGCTGTGCTTGTACCGCCGCTCGCCCCCGAACCGCTCGACCTTGACATCCTGCGAGAGATGTACCGGGACGGGTCTCCCAACCTCGCCGGGGTAGACCCCCGATTGAACGCGACCCGGATCGCGGAACGGCTCCGAGTCGGGCGGGCCCGCGTCGCGGGCCGGCTCAAGGCATGGGACCGGAGCGGGTTCCTCGTGCGGTACGACGTCTGGCTTAGCCCCGCTCTGTTCGGTTGGCAAGGAGCCTCGCTGAGCATCCGGGTCGAACATCCCCGCGTCAAAGGGGAACTCTTCTCCCGACTTTCGCTGATCGACGGCGTCGTCTCGGGCACCGAGTTTCTCGGGGAGTGGATTGCATTGGGGCTCGTCACGCCGGATCTCATGGCGCTCGGACGGACGGTCGCCCTGATCCGGGGGCTCGCCGGAGTGCGGGAGATAGAGCCGCCTATGCCGTGGCGGATGCCCACGCCCCACGGCGCGCTCTCTCCGCTCGACCTTCGGATCGTCGGGGCGCTGCGGAAGCGCCCGACCGCCACGCTGGGCGAAACCGCCGACCGCGTAGGAATCTCCACGCGAACGATGACACGCCGCTATGCCCAACTGCTCGACGGGTGGGCGATCTGGTTCGTCCCGATCCTCGACTTCCGAGCCGTGCGCGTGCCCGTCGTGGCATTGGGTCTACTCCTCCGGCCGCATGCCGGGTACGACCCGGTCGTGCGCAGGATCCGGGCCCGATACCCGCTCACTCTAGAATTCCGGCAGAGTCACGTTGGACCGCCGCTACCGGAAAATTCCCAAGTGCTTTTCGTGATGCCCCCGTCAGCGGCTCGCCTCGAGGAACTCGAGCAGTTCGTTGGCTCGGTCGAGGGCGTCGAGGCCGTGGAAGCGAATGTGATGGTCCGCACCCTGTCGTTCCCCAGCTGGTTCGACCGCCACCTCGATACCCTGTCCCGCAAACCTGCTTGAGGAAGCGATGACTCGCCCCAGAGCATAGCTCCGGGAGAGGCTTTCTACCAGGGCTACTTCCCGCCACCATGGTGTGGGTAACCGACTGGGGCAGTGAGTTCGACGCGCCGCTCGATGTTGTCTGGAAGTACCTTCAGTCCGATGACGATCACGGGGAGAGTCATAAGGGTCGTCGGAATCTGGAAAGAAAGTCGATCAACGAGAACACGGTGATGCTCAACTGGGAGCAGATCATCGAAGGGAATTGGGTCAAGATGTCGAATCGGCTCACCTTTCATCCTCCCATCGGGTTCTTCGTCGAACCGATGGAGGGCCCGATGGCCGGCTCGAAATTCTTCAACTACTACGTACCGAAGGGGGACAAGACTGCGGTCATCGTGGTCGGCGACTGGAACTCCAAGATGATCCCCGCGGCCCAGCTCGAGAAGGCGGTCATGGCGAACCTCCAGCACGTCTTCGAGGAAGACACCGACGGCCTCAAGACGTTCCGCAAGAAGGCCACGAAGTAGAACCCGGCGCGCCCGTCCGGCTCCACGAGCGGAGGCCGGCCTTCGGCAGTACCGGGCGCAGCCTTCACGGTACCTGGCGCTCGAGTGGAGAACGGCCGGCGTCCGCGCCCTTCGGGCTGCGACGTCGCGAAGGACTATGGATGGGGGGGCGTTTCGAGACCCATCTCGCTTTCCGCCCCGCCGTCCACACCCGCTGCGACCCGGCCCACGTGGTACGCAGGTCAGGACACCTGGTATGGGGAGGCCTGGACGATGCTGCACCTACCCTACACCTCCATGGTCCTGAGCTTCGTGGTGGTGGGGGCGGTCCTCTCACCGAGGTTTTCTTGGGTTCTTCTCTTGGGGACGCTTGCAGCCTACTTCGCGGCGCTCGGCATTGGCGCACATTTCCTCGACCAACTGCCCGGTATGGGCTCCAACTACGTGCGCCACTGGCCAAACTGGGCACTTTGGACTATCGGAATTTCGGGGGTCTCTGTCGGCGTGGTCATCGGGATCATCGGCGCCGTTGTGCTTCGTGAGCCGGTCCTCTTACTCTTCGTATTGGTTCAGGGAATCTGTGCGCTGGGGTACCCGCTCGCCCCCCTGTTTCGCGGGGCTCTCCACCGCGACAGCGTGTTCGCCGTGTCGTGGGGGAGCCTACCCTGCCTCACGAGCTACTATGCCCAATCAGGAAGCATTTCGGTGGTGGCCGTGCTCCTCGCTGCGGTGTTCGCCGCCCTCGCTGTCGCGGAGATACGAGTGTCCCGAATGTCTCGTGCGGAACGCCGGCGCGTATCGGTCGACGCGGGAGCGGCGACGGCGGGTTCGCTCTTGGGCATCCGGCTGAAGCGCCGCCCCGACGTGTTCCTCGGGGTGCTCTCGCTCGGAACGACCCTCGTGGCCGTCGGGTTGCTGGCGAGCCGTTTCCTGCTGGCGGGGTAAGCGCCGATCGCAGATGTCAGAATCTTTTCCGGCGCGGGACCTTGGACGCGCCGATCTCCCGGATCGGCGGATCGTCCGCCGTCTGTTCGAGGGGCTCGCCCCCCGGTACAACGGGGTACTACTGGCCTATTCTGTAGGGCAGGACCTGCGGTGGAAGGATGTCCTGATCCGGGGCGTCCATCCCAAGCGGGGCGAACGGGCGCTAGACCTGGCGTGCGGGACCGGGCTCCTCCTCGACCGCCTTGCGAAGGTGCTGGGGGAGACCCACGCAGTGGGGGCGGACATCAACCGGAGCATGCTCCTCGAGATGCGCCGTGGAGGCACCACCCACCCGGTCGTGCAGTCGGACGCCGAGCAACTCCCGCTCGCCTCCCAGGCGTTTGACATCGTCACGGCCGGGTACCTCCTCAAGTACGTAGAGCTCGACCGGTTCTTTCTCGAGGTGGCCCGGGTACTACGACCCGGGGGCCGGTTTGGGGGCTACGATTTTTCCCGCCCCGTTCGAGGAACGCCGGCCGGAGACCTCTACTCGCTCTACCTCCATCGAGTTTTACCGTGGATCGGGCGCGGCCGCACTGTTGAACGCAACTCTTGGCGTTCCGTGTTCGACTTCCTGCCGCAGGTCGCGGAGTCGTCCGGATGGGAAGATCGGGTGAGGGGCTCGCTCGATCGCGCAGGGTTCGTCGGAGTCGAGCTCGTCCCGTCGTTGGGGGGTGCCATCACCTTGGTCTGGGCCCAAAAGGGCCGGGCGTGAACGGGGGATTTCGCCCAGCCCGGGAGTAACGAGCCAAGAATCCGCGACGGCATGTCTCGGGGGAAAGGTCCTCCCGAACGACTTCGATCTCCTGACCCGATTATCTCCAAAGGAGGCACTAGGGAATCATGGAGCTCCACCTGTCGAGCCGTCGGTTCGTCGCTTCCATGGGAGCGATCCTAGTCGCTCCGATTCTACTCCTCAGCACGCTCGTCGCGGTGCCGGATTCCGCGGGTCTGGTCAATGCACTGGTCGGTGGGAGTCTGCTGGTGCTCCTCGCCATCCAGATCAGTGGCATGGCAGGCCTGTGTCTCTTGGTATGGGCTTGGATCACTCCGTCCGGCAGGAATCTACTCCACCCGACACCGGCGACCTGAAGTCCATCAACGGGCGCCTTTTGGCTCGATGCGCACTTTCAGTACGGCCGCCTAGGTCGCGACCCCACGCGCAACCATCTGGGAGCGAGGGCTCGGAACTCTGCTCCTGAACAGGTCTCGGGCCCGAACGAGCTTAGGGCCCCGTTGGAAGCCGAAGAGAGCCCGGGCGACGGGTCAGGGCTTTTGTGAGGCCATCTTCGCCGCCCAGTCGCGTCCCCGTTCTTCCATCTCCGCGGTCGGGACGTCCTCCATATGGGTGGCGAGACTCCACACATGACCAAACGGATCGGCAATCGATGCGAACCGGTCGCCCCAGAACATGTCCGTAGGTGGCATGAGGGGCTTTGCGCCCGCAGCTGTCGCTCGCGCGAACAGGCCATCGAGGTCTTCGGTGTACACGTGAATCGAGGACGCCACTCCCCCCAGTGTCTTGGGGCTCTTCCCGCCCATGTTCGGGTCCTCATCGGCGAGCATCACGACGCTGTCCCCAATCCGGAGCTCTGCGTGCCACACAGACTTCCCGTCGGGGGTCTCCGTTCGACTCAGAACTTTCGCGTCGAAGATCTTCGTGTACCACTCGATCGCCTTGTCGGCGCCGTGAATCGTCAGCGAGGGAGTCAGCGTGTGGTACTCGTCCGGTTTCGCCTTCACGTGGTGCGTCATGTTCGTCCTATCCGGCTTGGATGACCTCGTCGGAGGTGATACCTTTGCGGGAGGGTGGCGAAACACCCTCTCCGGCGGACCCGTTTCCCATGCGGCCGTTCCCCCCCACCCGACCAAAATTGTCTCCCCTGTGGGAGTCCTGTGGGCCTCTCTACTACGAACTGCCCGGAGTGCGGCGCACTGCTTCACCCGCCCCCCTGAGTCCACGACCTCATCGGTCGAAGGAGGCAGGAACAAACCGCCCAATCTCTGGGTGACTTACTTCCTCGCCGCCGAGTCGTTATACAGCGACACCCGTCCCCTTCAGGGTGCACGTCCTCGGGAGTCCTCCGTCCGACCTCCCGAGACCCCAACGATACGTTTTCCCGCTCCTCGAGAGCCGGCGGGAATCTCCCACGGCGATGACGTTTAAGTTCTCTACCGAGGACACGGATTTCCAGTACCGGTCGAACCAAGCGATCCGGCTCGCCCTGCCGGGGGTGGACGACCCATGGGGGGCGGTCCGTACCTTCTCGATGTCTTCGAGCCCGTCCGAGACCGGTCACATCGCCGTGACCTGTAAAATTTCGGATACACCGTTCAAACAGGCGTTGGCCCGTCTCCAGCCGGGCGACACGGTCGAGGTCATCGGGCCGCTCGGCTCCTTCCTTCTCGATGGCGGGCGCCCGAGCGTCTTCCTCGCCGGAGGGATCGGGATCACTCCGTTCCGGGGGATGTTTCGGTACGCAGCGGATTCCGGAGATCCCCACCCGCGCCGACTGCTCTATGC
>JBARJD010000016.1:0-11083 GCA_049800095.1 Thermoplasmata archaeon
GAGTTGGGCGTTGACCGACGCGATCTCTTCATTGGACTTCGAGAGCGCTCCGTACCGGCCCACATTGAGGCGCATGTGGCCTCGGACCAGGGAGACGTACCCGTTGTCGATCAGGATGTTCTCATCCTTCGCGATCGAGCCGATCTGTTCGTTCCACAGGGAGAGCGTGATGACCGCCGTGTCATCGCCGATGACGGCTTCGGCCACCTTTCGGGGGTCGCCGTACTTTCCCATTACCTGCTTGGCTTCGCCAACGTTGACCACTTTCGCGTGGACGTTGACTTGCTTCGAGCTCGGTGTCAGGTCTCGCACTTTTGTCAGGGGTTTGTCTGCCATTTCTCTGTCGCCTTCTTTTCGCGTTTCGCGCTTTCTTTGTCGCGAAGACCCCGACCCCCTCGTCGCACCGGGCTGTCGGGCGTCAACATCCCACGAAAAGTAGGCAGTCTGACGGCGGCGGCTCAATCGGCTAGGGTCTCGGACTCTTCGAGCCGATGGACCCGGCGCGGGTATTTAAAGAGCCCGGGCGAGCGAGAGGGTGTGGCATGCGTTCCGCAGTGGAAGGGAGCCCCCTTCCCACGCTCACCGGATACGGCGGCCCGCCGGGGTACGGCCCCGCAACCCAGTCGTCGTCCCGGTGGGTGCACCCAGCAAGTTGCGGTGGTCGGTGCCCGCGTTCGACCTCCGGAAGGAGGCGGTGCCCGCCCGCTTGTGGCGGGCACGCGGGTCCCAAGAGTCACGTGGAGATCTGTTTTTCGCAGAGAAGGATCCCGCGACGAGCGCCCGCTAAGCCGGCACACTTAACACGGTGAATTGCAGGGTCGCTTCAGCGGAGAATTCTTGGCTCCCTGCTGTGGCGTTGGACCAGAAGCAGAGGTCGAGCGTCTGACCATGGTCGCCGACCAAATTGGTGGAACGGATCGCCAGGGTGTGCGTGGCTTGGCACATGCCTCCGACGGAGTTGCACCAGATCGGACTCTGCGACTCCCCTTTTTGCCACCCCTGCCAGTTGGACGGGGTGTAGATCGCTGCGTTCCCGAGGCAGTAGTTCCCGGGACTCGCGCAAGTCGTGATCTCGAAGCTACCGTTCACGTATGCGTTCAACGCGTTCGAGGGAACAACAAACGGCACCGTTACGTTGCCGGCGAAACCCGGACCGAATGACTCGAGTGTCTTGTCGAAAAGGACCTCTTGGTAGGTGGTAGGAGAAGGTGTGCCCGTCACGCCTAAAGGGTGGTAGTGCAGCGCCGCAATCGCAAGTAGAACTACAATCACCACACCGATGGCCAATACGATGTAAAGGCCGGCTCGGTCCGCCCTCACTCGCTTCGGTGCCGGGGGCGGGGCGGGCGATGTCGCGGGGAGAGCATTGGACATTGTCTCTGGGACGAAACGAGGGGCTTTCTAACCAAGAGCTCTTCGCTCTCCCGATCGGATCTCCGTGAAGGTCCCGTTGCTCCTGCAAGACTCTGTCGACAAACCCACGCGCCGGGAGCATCGTCCCTAGAGGAATACCCCCTTTCTGAAGGAATAATCTACGGAGCCACGCCACGGCGACTCCTACGACCTCCGTGCGCTGCTGTGAGCGCAGCCGCCCCACCTCGGCGCCAAATGAGGAGGGACCCACGACACCGGTCGGTCGACGGCGAAGCGTACTCGTCTCTACGATTGACGACGAGTCGCCTTGGGATCCCTGTCGAGCGTTCTCGCCCGGCTCCTCCGGCCGTCCATTCTGTTCGAACGCTAGCCTTTTCACCCGGAAACGGCGATGCGCCCGCGGAGGATTTTGTGACGCGCGAGTTCGATGTCGGACTCGAACTGTTTGCTCGAAAGGAATACGCCCGCGCCTCGAAGGCGTTCGAGGAGGTTCTCCTGGGGGACCCTCACCACGCCCGCTCCTGGTCCTACCTGGGGATTTCCCTGGCTCACATGGGGCGCGCGCCCGAGGCCGAGCAGGCCCTTCAACGCGCCATCCAGATCGCGCCGACGAACGGCGAATGCTGGTTCCATCTCGGGGTGGCGCAGGGCCTCGAGGCCGACTGGCCGCGCGCAGCAGAAACCCTCCGGCACGCGGCGGCGCTGTTGCCGAACGATATGGCGGCCTGGCATCGGCTGGGGGTAGCATTGGCCGAGGCCGGGGACCAGGAAGGGAGCATCGCGGCCTTCGAACGGGCCCTCATCCTCTCCCGGGAGACGGGCTCCTTAGAGCGGGCGATCCGTCACCCCCGGGGGTCGGGAGACGATCACCTAGCTGAACCCGGAGAGCGGGAGGGACCCAAGGAGGCCGAAAGCTGGATCTCGCTCGCCTTATCGCTGCTCACCTTGGGAGACGTAGAAGAGGCGGTCGCCGCGTACGAGCGGGGCTACAGCGTGGACCCCGACCGGGCCCGCCATTCGATGTTCCGGCCGATGCTCAAACTCCTGTCCGCCACCTCCAGTGGACCCGAAGCGGACCTTCCGGGGGGCCGCGCGTTTGACGATGCCCCCGTGCCCCCGATTCGGCCTCCGCAGCGGCCGGCGCCGATCGACCCGAACGGCCCCCTCAGCGGCGTCGGGTGACCCAGCGGCCCTCGCGGACTCCGTTCCCACTCACGGGAGCGGCACATCGCCTCGGACGGCCGGCCCCGAGGCATCGGAGCGTTCGCCCCCCTCGAGGATCAGGGACTCCGCCATGCCTCGCACCGCGTCCTTGCGCTTGGCGTGTTCCTCGAGGAAGTCCAGGACCCGGACCCGGAGACGCCCCTTGCAATCGCCACAGAGCAGCGCCCCCGACCGGCAGTCTCGGGTGATCTCCTCGAACTCCGCGTCGTCTTGCGCGAACTTCGAACGCCACTGCGCCCAGACGGAACATATCTCCGGGGTCGCACCGAGCCGCCGTTGTTCTTCAACGGTCGACCGTCCCCCGGTCAACGCGTTCTTGATCTTGCGCTCGACGTCCTTCGGCTTGTCGTCGAGGAAGATCGCGTTCTCCTTCGAATCCCCCGTGGTCGACATGACGCGCTCCCCGAGCAAGCCGGGGAGCATGACCGAATGGAGCAGCGCGGGCTTCGGGTAGCCGAGGCTCTCCGCCATATCCCGTGTCACCCGGAAGTGGGGGTCCTGGTCGATCCCGCAGGGAATCAGGCACGGGATGGAACGTCCCGCGTACCAGGAGGGCCAGAAGCACGGGACGGTCTGGAGCGCGGTGTAGAAGATCGCACCGATGTTCTGGCTCGCGGAGAAACCGAAGACCGATTTCACGGTCGAGAAGTTGATCCGCTTGGCGACGTCCACCGCGAGCGGATACATCGCGCCGATCGACCGGGTATCAAAAAAGACCCGGGTCCGTTTCGGGTCGAACCCGAGCGCCAAGATGTCGGCCAAGTTGTCGAGGCCCCAGCGATACGTGTCCTCACGGGAGAGGCCTCCCCGGACCCAGAACTTCTCGTCGTCGGTGATCTGGATGTACATCGGCGCGTCGAACTTTTCTTGCAGCCACCGACACAGGTCAAACGGCAGCAGATGGGACGTGTGGAGCGGCCCGGAGGGTCCCCGCCCGGAGTAGAGGAAGAATCGCTGTCCGTGGGCCGCCTTCTGGAGGGTCTCTCCGAGGTCCCGGTGCGAGAAATATATCCCGCGCGCCAGGAGGGGGTGCAGCTCTCCGCCCGCTTGGGCCCGGATCTCGTCGAGCAGCGCGGGGGTGAGGTCCTGGGTGCCGAACATCTCCTTGAGGCGCTGGTAGTCGATCCGGCCCTTGACCTCATACGGAGTGACGACGAACTCCTCCTTCGTCGGCACCGCATCGCTCCCTGTCCGGGTTTACCCTTCCGGGAACGATATCTTACCCAGAATGACCTCGCGCTCGTGCATCGGAACGCCCATCGTCGCGAAGGCGGCGCCGACGCAGATGCGTTCGTGCGTGTGGTGGATCGTGTTGCCGCACGTCGGGCACGTCGTTGAACCCTGGATCAACCGGCGAAGGCTTTCGCGGCCCTCGGAGGAGTCCCGGCGAGCGAACCGGTCGATCAGTACGGAAGCGCCGGTGGAGTTCTCGAGCTCGGAGAGAGGCACCCGAACCGGGGTATTGCAAACCAAGCAGCGGGGCGTCCGCCGGCAGGTACACGCCATTCGACTCGGCACCTAGGAACGCCCCGCCTTAAGCGCTTCCCGCACCCGACCCCGGTCTCGAGGCGAGAGGCGCCGGGACACGACCCGCCCGGCGCGGCCCGGGGAAATGGCGAGGGGTTCAAGTAGGGGAACCCGAACTATTTTGGGTCACGCAAGCGACGGACGGCCGCCAAGACCCGATTCGGGCGACGCTCCTCGCGGTCCTCCGGCAGCTCAACCAATCCGAGGCGCACCACGAGGGGAATGAACAGGACCAGGCCTTGGAACTCGCCGAACTCGAAGATCGACTCTCGGATTTTTGGGCCGTCAAGCAAGGGAAGATCAAGATCCCGCTGGCGGTGGGACTCCTCCTGCGGAACAAGATGGTCGAGACCCGGGCGGACTCCAAGGAGTCGTGGCAGCGCCAGCGCAGTGTGCAGCAGCGTTATCAGATCACGGTGGAAGGCAAACGGTTCCTGACCGAAGCGGTGACCTCCGAGTCGCGCATCAAGTGAGCTCTCCGCGCTCGCCGGGAACGGCTCGCACCAAGCGTTTAATACGCATCCCTTTCTCGTTCGCGCGTGTCGCGAATCCACTCGGGCCGGAAGGGTCGTTCCGGCTCCGACCGGCCGTACCCGGCCCTTCCCCCCACCTGGTCGGTTCCCGAGCCGTCCGAGATTATGGACCAGGCCGTCCAACTCGCCAAAGGGGGTCTCTCGGCTGCCCAAGTCGGGACCGTGTTGAGGGACACCTACGGAGTTCCCTCGGTCCGGATCGCGACGGGCGAGCGACTCGTCCCGCTGCTCGCGAAGCGGGGCGTCAAGCCCGAACTGCCCGAAGACCTAGCCGCGCTGCTGCGCCGCGTTGTGAAACTTCAACGCCACCTCACCGAGCATCCCAAGGACAACTCGAACCGCCGGGGCCTAGCGCTTATCGAGTCTCGCATCCGGCGTCTGGCCCGGTATTACCGGGACCGAAAGCTGCTCCCCGAGACCTGGCGGTACTCAGCCTCTGAGGCGGTCCTCCAGGTGGAGTGATGCCCTCGGGGCCCGAAAGCTTCGTAGCCCATCCGCTGTACAACCAGGAGTTCACCCGGGCGCGCGAGCTGCTCCTCGCCACTCCGGGGCGCTGGCGAGTAATCTATCACTACGACGGCGACGGCATCGGGGCCGCGTCGGCCCTCATCCGGGCTCTTCGCCGCTTGGGGTATGGCTTCCAGACCACCGCATTGAAAGGGGTGGAACGCGCCCGTATCGAGGAGTTGCTGCGCGCCACGCCCGGTCCCGTGATCGTGACCGATACGGGGGCGAGCTGGCCGGAATCGTACGCGACGCACCGGTTCCCGGTCATCGTACTCGACCACCACACCTACCCGGGGAGCCCAACGCCGCCCACCGGCCCGGCCCACGTCGCGTTCGTCAACCCTCTGGATTGGGGCGTCGACGGCATGACCGAGATGTGCGCCTCGACCCTCTCGTGGCTGTTCACGATCTTTCTGGACCCCAAGAACTGGGACAACGTTCCCTGGGCCCTCTCGGGCGCGATCCATGACCGGCAGCACGTGGGAGGTTTCCGGGGACTCAATGACGTCCTGGTACGGGAAGCGACCCATCGCCAGCTCCTCACCGAACGGAAGGAGCTGGTCCTTCGAGGATCCACGGTCGCGGCCGGACTCGCGGCGAGTATCGATCCATATTTCGTCGGGCTGTCCGGACGTTCCGAGGCGGCGACCGAGTTCATTCGCCGGCTGGACATCGCGCCCGACGGGACGCTCGACGCGCTCGACCCCGCCGAACGAGAGCGGCTCGCGACGGCGCTCACAGCCCGGCTGGCCCAGCAGGGGGCCCGGCCCGAATTCTGCGAGCGGGTCATGACCGGACGTTGGTACTTTCCCGGCGAGATGGTCGATGCGGAGGAGCTGTCGCAACTTCAGAACGCCGCGGGGCGAGCCGCGCAGCCGGGGGTGGGCATCGAATTGGCCTTCGGGGACCCCGACGCCGGTCGCCGGTGCCGCGGTTTCTGGGAGACCTGGCAGAGCGGCGTCCTCCGCGGGCTCCGTCGGCTCGAGGACGAAGGCCCCCACCAGCTGTCGGCGATTCAATGGTTCCAGAGTCCGGAGTCGACGCTCGCAGGCACACAGGCCGGTCTGGCGATCACTTACTTCCTCGACCCGCTCAAGCCCGTCTTCGTGCTCACCCAAAGTGGCGGGTCCACGAGCGTCTCGTCGCGGGGCACGACGTGGTTGGTCGGTCGCGGGCTGGACCTCGCGACGGCGTGCCGGGACGCGGCCGCCAAGGTCGGGGGGGAAGGCGGGGGGCACCGGGTCGCGAGCGGCGCGACGATCCCGACGGATCGAGAGGAAGAGTTCCTTCAAGAGGCCGACCGAATCATTACACGACAGTTACCGGCTCCTCTGGAGACTCCTCGATGAGCGCCCCGGCGAAGAAACTTCCCGCCCTCGACCCCACGGCCGTCGTCGACCACATTACGGACCACTCGGTCGAGGCGGAGCTCCACAAGTCGTACCTCGACTACGCGATGAGCGTCATTGTGGGCCGTGCCCTCCCCGACGGCCGGGACGGGCTCAAGCCGGTCCACCGCCGGATCCTCTGGTCGATGTGGGACGGCGGCGTCACCCACGACAAGGCCTACCGAAAATCCGCCCGCATGGTGGGCGACGTGCTCGGCAAGTACCACCCCCACGGCGACATGGCCGTTTACGACGCGCTGGTCCGGATGGCCCAGACCTTCTCCCTTCGCTACCTCCTGATCGACGGGCAGGGAAACTTCGGCTCCGTCGACGGGGACATGCCCGCCGCGATGCGGTACACCGAAGCGCGGCTCTCCGCCTTCGCGGAGGAGCTCCTCCTCGACATCGAGAAGGACACCGTTGAGTGGGCGGACAACTTCGACGGTTCGCTCAAGGAACCGTTGGTGCTTCCCTCGAAGGTTCCGAATCTCCTCGTCAACGGGTCCGCCGGCATCGCCGTTGGCATGGCGACCAACATGCCCCCCCACAATCTCGCGGAGATCGCGGATGCGCTCCTCCTTCTTCTCAAGAACCCCGAGGCCACGCTGGACGACCTGATGCGCCACGTGCCCGGCCCGGACTTCCCGACCGGAGGTCTACTTGCGGGCGACACCGGCATCCGGGACGCCTACGAGACCGGCCGGGGTCTCCTCCGCCTTCGAGGCAAGGCCGAGGTCCGCGAACGCGATGGCAAGGACGAGATCGTCATCACCGAGATTCCGTACGAGGTCAACAAATCCCAGCTGCTCCAGCTGATGGCCGACCTGGTGCGCGACAAGCGCATCGACGGCGTCTCCGACCTGCGTGACGAATCCGACCGGAACGGCATGTCGATCGTCGTCGAGCTCAAGCGCGATGTGCCGGCCGAGATCGTGCTCAACCGGATCTACGAGCACACTCCGCTCGAGAACACCTTCGGCGTGATCAACCTCTGCCTGGTCGACGGCCGACCAAAGGTTCTCGGGCTCAAGCAACTGCTCGAGATGCACATCGAGCACCGGCGGAAGGTCCTTACTCGGCGGACCACCCATGACCTGGCCCGGACGCTCGAGCGGCTCCATCTGCTGGAAGGATTCCTGATCGCCATCGACCACATCGACGAAGTGATCAAGATCATCCGGCGGTCGAAGGACGTCGAGGCCGCCTCGACCTCGCTGATGGGAAAGTTCCTGCTCTCGGCCGAACAGGCGAAGGCGATCCTGGACATGCGACTCGCTCGTCTTACCCAGCTCGAACGCGAGTCCGTCGAGAAGGAGACGAAGGAGAAGGAGGCGCTCGTCACCCGGCTGAAGGAGATCCTCGCCTCCTCCCACGAACTCGATGGGCTGATCGTCGAGGAGCTCACGGACATCCGGCATCGCTTCGGCGACGCCCGCCGCACGACCATCGTGCCCGGATTCACCGAGCGTACCCTCGAGGATCTGATCCCCGATACCGACGTCGTCGTGCTCGTCACCCACGACGGCTACATGAAGCGCCTGCCGCTCGACAGCTACCGTCGCCAGCGCCGGGGCGGCAAGGGCCTCATCCAGATGGAAACGAAGGAGGAGGATTTCGTCACGCGGACCTTCGTGGGCCGCACCCACGACAACATCCTGTTCTTCACGACGCTCGGCCGCGTCTATCGTCTCAAGGCCTACGAGATCCCGGAGGGAGCGCGTCACTCGAAAGGAAAAGCGATCATCAACCTCCTCCCCAAGCTGAAGGACGGCGAGAAGATCCAGACGCTGCTCCTGGTCCGGGACCTGGAGCAGAGCGGCGATCTCGTCTTCGCGACCCGGGCCGGTCTCGTGAAGCGGACCGGACTCGACCAGTTCCAGAACATCCGGACCAATGGGATCCAGGCTGTCCTCCTCGAGGAGTCGCACTCGCTCGTGGACGTCCAACTGATCGCGGACGAGACCGTCGAGATACTGCTCGCCACGCGCGCCGGCCAACTCGTGCGGTTCCCGCTGAGCGAGATGCGGCGTATGGGGCGGGCGACCTACGGCGTCATCGGCGCCCGCTTGTCGGACGAGAAGGACGACCAGGTCGTCTCGATGACGGTCGCGAGCGCCGCCTTCCCCTACCTCCTCTCTCTCACGTCCACCGGATTCGGAAAGCGCAGCGAGACCCAGGAGTATCGACGCACCCACCGCGGGGCGAAGGGCGTCATCACGATTCAGACCGGCGGCCGCAACGGGCACGTAGTGGCCGTCCTGCCGACCCGCGACGACCAGGAGCTCCTCGTCACGACCCAGCGGGGTGTGACGATCCGCGCGCCGGTCGAGGGGATCCGAGCC
Source organism: Thermoplasmata archaeon (assembly GCA_049800095.1). Lineage (GTDB taxonomy): Archaea > Thermoplasmatota > Thermoplasmata > Lutacidiplasmatales > UBA184 > JAKIWV01. The sequence goes on from JBARJD010000016.1 coordinate 8,896, forward strand.
CAAGGTCGGAATACCCTCGGGGTCCGTGTGATCCGGCTCGACGAGGGGGACATGGTCAAGGACGCGGTCGTGCTCGTGCCGCCCGGCGAAGTGCCCGACACGCCGGGATCCGGCCCGTCCCCTCCGGACTCCGGGCCTTCCGAGCTGCCCGCTGAGGAGATCTCTCCCGCGGCACCGAACGGGGCGGAACCCGACGACGACGATGACGAGTCGGAGGATGACCACGATGCGTCGCCGGAATCGGGGTAAGATCGTCCGCCGCTGCCCCCAGTGCCGGTCGACGCGGCTCGTCTTCGAGGGTGGGCTGATCCTCGGGCAGTTGTTCCACTGTCTCGACTGCGATTACGTGGGGCCCTTGGTCCTGGAGGAAGAGGAACCGGTCGAGTCCTCTCCCCGTTCGGCGTGACCTCTGGGGAACCGACCGATCCGCACGGCATCGGCTACGGAGAGGGCCCGGACGGTGGAGGCCACGTCATGGACGCGGACGACCGCGGCGCCGCCGAGCGCGGCGACGACTGCGGCGGCCAAGCTCGCCTCCAAGCGGGCCTCCGTGGGAAGGCCCCACAGGACATCTGCTAGGAAGGATTTGCGCGAGGCTCCGACGACGACCGGGCAACCCAGGCCCCGGAACTCCGATACGTGGCGGAGCAGGTCGAGGCTCTGTTCGCTGGATTTCCCGAATCCGAGACCGGGGTCGACGAGCAGCCGTTCGGGCGCGATCCCGTCCCCGAGGGCCGCGGCCACCGCCTGCGCGAGGGCGCCGTACACCTCGGCCCGCAGGTCGGTGTAGTCCAGGTCCTTCTGCATCGTCTCGGGCGTGCCCCGCATGTGGACAAGAATGGCCGGAGCGCCGGAGCGGGCGATGACCTGTCGCATCTGGGGGTTCCGAAGCCCCGAGACATCGTTGATCAAGTCGGCGCCGAGGTCGAGCGCGGCGCGAGCGACCTCCGGCTTCTGGGTGTCAACCGAAATCGGGATCTTCAGCCGGTCGTGGAGGGCGGGGAGCACCCCTTGCAGCCGCGCAAGCTCCTGCTCCGCCGAGATGGACGCGGCCCCGGGTCGACTCGATTCGGCTCCGATGTCCAGCATCTGCGCCCCTTCGGCTTCGAGCGCGAGTCCTCGAGCGATGGCCGCTTCGGGTTGTTCGAAGAGCCCTCCATCGCTGAACGAGTCCGGCGTGACGTTCAACACCCCCATCACGACGGTGGCGGCTCCGAGGGTCACCGATCGGTGCAGTCCGCGGAGCGACCGAGGAGTCGTTCGGGAGTAGTTCTCCAGTACCGCCTGCACCGCGTCCGCCACCGCACGGAGCTGGAACGGCTGCCGGCGCAGTTTGGGGAGTAGATGGGCGTACTGCCCCGGGGTACCGAAGAGTACCACTGCACTCTGCTCCACCGACAGGTCGGCCACTCCCTTCGCATGCGCGGAGTCCGCCCCGAGGGCCAGCATCTCCTGCTTCAGCAGGGGGGCGGCCTTGAGGGGGATTCCGTCGAGACGTACGAGGAGGGTCCGGCCCTTGCGGGTCATGATTCCGACACCCTCTGGATCGGAGGCCGTGCGTTCGAGCTCGCGGGCAATCTCGGTGGGCGTCGTCGCGTCGAGGACCCGTACGCCGTATCGGGCGATCAGTTCGGCAACGGGTCGGGACGCCGCGCGCGGCACGAACTCGGGGGACGCGGGCACCCCCCAAAAGGCTGGCCCCGGCCGGGGAGGGTCCGTCGGCGGGCGTCCGCCGGCCAACGTTAAGGTCGTGAAGAGGTCCGGGCCTTTCCGATGAAGCCACTCGACCTCCTCCAGGAGAGCCTCCACAAGCCCGTGCTCGTCGAGCTCCGAGGAGGCCGCCGGATCCGGGGAACCCTGGAGTCGTTCGACCAGCACTTGAACCTGGTCCTCTCCTCAGCGGAGGAACACGACGCGAAGGGGGAGAATCCGACCCCCCGTCCCGGCGTCACGCTGGTCCGGGGCGATAGCGTCATCTTCATCTCCCCGTAGGCTCCGCCCCACGACCCGGAGGGACCCATGAGTAAGGGCACACCGTCCAGTGCGGGCGGCAAGATCGTTCACTTCCGCTGCCGCCGATGCGGTCGCCATTCCTTCCACCGCCAGAAGCGGGTCTGCTCGTCCTGCGGTTTCGGCGACACCGCGCACCTGCGGCGCTACGACTGGGCGAAGCGCCACTAGGCCGCGC
>JBARJD010000017.1:0-13568 GCA_049800095.1 Thermoplasmata archaeon
CGCCGCGCACCGTTCCCGGCCCCGCGGTCTGGGGATTCGTTGCGCCGATCAACAGACGAACCACTGAAATGGCCGACCGTCCCTCGAGGGCGAGCGCGAGCACCGGCCCGCTCGTGATATGATGGACAAGGCCGTCGTAGAACGGCTTCCCCTTGTGCTCGAGGTAGTGCCGTCCGGCCATTTCGGGTGTGACCGTGAGAAACCGGACCGCCACGATAGAGAGGCCCTTTCGCTCGATACGCTGCAGGATCTCCCCGGAGAGACCGCGCTGGACCGCGTCCGGCTTGAGTAGAACCAGTGTCCGCTCCGTCGCGCCTTCGGCCATTACCGATGGTAGCGGGGAGCCGAGAAAAGCTTTCAGTCCGCGGCGGTCGGCCGCCCTGTGCCGATCGAACGGACAGCCCAAGTTGGATTCCAGCGAGCGGCGGGGCGGTACGAGCGGGGACGGCCGGAGGCGCCCGCGGCGGCGGTCGACGCCCTGGTCCGGTCTCTGGAACTTTCCCACCGATCCGCGGTGCTCGAGCTCGGGGCGGGAACGGGAAAGCTCTCCCGACACCTGGCGCCTCGAACGGGCCGCTATCTGGCCCTCGAGCCGGTTCCGGGGATGCGGGAACAATTTCGACGGACGCTGCCCGACGTGCCCCTCGTTGCCGGGCTCGCCGAAATGCTGCCGCTCCACGAGTCGAGTGTCGACGCCGTCGTGGCGGCGCAGGCGTTCCATTGGTTCGACATTCCACGGGCCATGCACGAGATGCATCGGGTGCTTCGTCCGGGAGGGATGGTCGGACTGCTGTGGAACGTCCGGGATGAGTCGGTTGACTGGGTTCACCAGGAGACGGCGATCCTGGACCGGTACGACGGGCGTGCCCCGCGATACCACCGGGGGGTCTGGCGAGAAGCCTGGAACCGGGCGCCGGGGTTTGCCCCGCTCGAGAAAGAGACGTTCCCGTTCGTGCAGCGCATGGACCGCGACACAGCGCTCGACCGCTTCACGTCCATCAGCTTCATCTCGAGCTTGGACGGCGCTCGCTACGCCGAGGCGGAAGCGGCCCTCAAGACTCTTCTCGACACGCACCCGCAGACTGCCGGACGGCCGCAAATCGAGCTACCGTACCAGTGCGAGGTCTACACCTCGCGGCGGATCGCGCGACCGGTCTAGACGGCCGCCTGGTCGCACGACCCACGCCACGCGCAGCCCGCGCATCGTCCCGGACTGGGGAGGGCGCGCCCATCGTAGGGAGCGGACAACTCGCGGCTCAGGTCGAGCACGCGGCGCCGTAGCTCCGGGGTCCAGTCGATTCGAAACTCCCCTCCGTCCCCGTACCGAAGGACACCGTAGGGCGGCGCGCGTCCAGTCGTCTCCTCCACGAGCAGGCAGTACGCAGCGATCTGGACCTGGTGCGACGCCGGCGGCCCGACGCGAGGAGTGGCGCGGCTCTTGAGCTCCACCGGTACCCACCTTCCGTCGGACAACACCCGCAACTCATCGGGCCGTCCAGAGATCCGGAAACGCGGAGAGCGTAGCAGCATCCCGGGTTGGCCTGGAAGGTCGGCGCGAAGTAAGCGCCCCGACTGCCGTTGCTCGCGCCTCCGAACGAGCGCCACGGCTCCCGCCACTAACACGACTCCCCCGACGAGGGCGTACACGATCCACTGGGCGGAACTCATGGCCGTCCGACTTGGAGGAGCGCGAGTAGACAGAGAAGCAGCCCGGCGGCTACGAGTCCCCACCAAACGGCCGACCACCGCTCCCGGCGATAGCGCGTGGTGAGGGTTCGCGCATGGAACCGCTCGCCGCCCGCGCGGGCGACCACGGTCGAGCGAGCGGGGCCCCCGGGCGGCGGATGCCCCCGGTACCAGTAGGCCCGGGGACAGTACGCGTACTCCGCGAGGTCGCTCGCGGTCACCCATCCGGCGGCCCGGTCGGTAGAGGTCCGGACCACGGGGGAGGGTCGTGTTCTGCATCTCCTTCAATCTGCGGGGCGGAGTGGAAACTGCCCGAGGGTGGCTCGGAGGTCTCGGGCGAAATCGAGGGTTCCATCGGCGACGTCGCCTCCACCGCACCCGAGGACCCGGCCCACGACCTCGACCCTTCGCGCAGGATCAGCACCAAGAGCAGGATCAGCAAGAGTCCGAAGACTCCACCCAATCCTTCCGACAGCGTGCACGCCCCGTGATTCAGGCAGGCCGGGAGCGCGACGGCTCCGTTCACGACGCCGACGGCGCCGATGGCGAAGAGCCACCGCGCATAGGCCGGACCCAGCAGGGCCACCGGCAGCAGCCAGATCATGAAGTTCGGCGTGAACCGTTGCGCGACGAGCGCCACCACCACCGTGAGGAGGGCGATTGCAGGGACCGCGGACCATCTTTGAAGATGGACGTACACGAGGGCGGCGAGGAGTGCCAACCCCTGAATCACCTCCAGCACGTACGAGGGCGGCATCGCCCCCCGCGGGATCAGCACTCCGAATTCGTTGATCGAGAAGTCCGCTCGCGCGAGCTGCTGAGTGAAGAGCAGGCTGTACGCGTTCCCGCCCCAGATCACTCCCGCCAGGACGCTCAGAACGCCGAAGACAGCTACCGAGAGGAGGAAGGCACGCCATCGCTCGGGTCCCACGCCCGAAAGGCCTCCCCAGAACGGGAAGAGGGACGGAAACTTCACCGTCGAAAGGAACCCGGCCACCGCGCCGGCCACGGGGCTCCGCCGCAAGGCGAGCCCAATGCCGAGCAACGCCGCGACCGGCACCACGGCGCTGTGGCCTCCCTGGATCGAGCCGACCACGAGCGGGACGTAGAGCATCGAGGTGGCGACAAAGATCGTCGTATACCACCGTTGGGGGCCGGCGAGGATCCAGGTGAGCGGAATCAGAAGGAGCGCGACCAGGTTCCACACCAACCAGATCCCCACGCGGCCGCCGAGGCTCCCCAGAGCGTCCAGCAGTACGCCGGCAATCCCATACGGCACGTTCACCAGGTGGCCGCATTGGTAGGTCACGAACGGGTTGGTGCCCGACAGGAAATTCCGGCCCGACTGCAGGAGCGCCAGCGTGTCGTCCTCGCCCGCCGAACAACTGATGGGGCCGGATTGTACGAAGGCGGCGGCCACGAACACCACGCCGAGGACAAGCGCGACGATGCGCCAGTCCCATCGGATCGAAGAGATCCCCTGCCCTCGACGCACCAGGTTCCGGTCGACCCACGCCCGGAAGCCCGGCGCGCCCGACCACCCGTAGAGGACGACGAAACCGCTCGTGACGAAGGCGACGAGCTCCGGCGCCGTGGCCTCGAGGAGCGAAAGAGTCAACGGGCGCCGAGCGACCGCGTCGGCAATACCACTTCCGTTCGCCGGGGCGGTCGGGCGACTCGAGGCGGGAGGGCTCTACGAGGACGCAGGCGGCCGGGAGAGCTTCTTGGTCCGGGGCTTCTTGGGCGCCGCGTCGGTCTCCTCGGTTTTGGCCGCGACGCTGTCCTCCGATGGCTTCGCCTTGGGGGTCTTCTTGGACGGTCCCGGCGGGGCCGACTCCGGCCCCACGGCCTTGGGCTTCCCTCCCTCTGACTTCGGGGTCGGCGAAGACGGCGTCCCGGTGGCCGCCGGTTGACGGCGCTGTTCAGCCAGCCGCTTGAGTTCATGCGCCCGGGTCCAGCGGAGCCGGTGGCCCACGCGGCCGAGACCCATCTGCTGCTTGCGGCACGACGAGGAGCAGAACGAGTACAGCGAGCCGTCGCGTTTGACGAAGAGTTGGCCGGTGCCGGGCTCGATCTCTCCGGCGCAGAACGAACAGGTGCGGTGGACGACCATGGACGGAGTGTCCTCAGCGCACCGACAGCTTCCGAGCTTCTCGGGCCGTTTCGCGGAGCACGAGCACGTCGCCGACGCGGATCGGTCCCATCACGTTCCGGGCGATGATCTTCCCCCGGTCCCGGCCGGCGAGAACCCGGACCTTGACCTGGGTGGCCTCCCCGGCCATCCCCGTCCGTCCGACGAGTTCCACGACTTCCGCCGGGGAGCCCTTGTCCTCATCCGCCATCGTCCACTCCTTGGATCGTCGGGATCCGTTACTTCTTGAGCGTCGTGTAGGCGCCGGTGAGTTCTTCGAGGATCCCTTTCCCTTCGCCCGCCTCGACCACGGCGACGCTGGCCGCACCTTTCGACAGGCCGGCCGACTGGCCGAGACGCTGCTTCTTGGGTACGTAGACGTACGGGATCCGCTTCTCCTCGCAGAGCATCGGAATGTGGGCGAGGATCTCGATCGGGTCGACGTCCTCGGCCATGACCACGAGCTTGGCTTCCGCGCGCTCGCTGGCCTTTGTCACTTCGTTCGTGCCGACGCGGAGCTTGCCCGTCTCGCGGGCGATCTGGACAAGCTGGAGTGCCTTGTCGGCAATTTCGGTCGGTGTCTCGAACCGGATATAGATCGCTCGCGCCATTGTTTCCTCGCGTCAGCGGAAACCCGAACGGGGTCCCTCGGCTCACGGGTGGACCCGTGGCTACGGCTGACGCTATTTAACCCTGCTTGGCGGAGGGTCGCCGGAGCCGACCGCCGCGCACACCAACAGGGGCGGGTGCCGACGTTCGGCGTCGCCATCGAGGGGCGGACAGACACAGACCACGGCGCGTTCAGGCGCGCCGCCCGAACTCCCAGTCGTCCCCCCAGTAGTTCCTGCCGTGGGGCCAATCAACATCGATCAGGCAGAAGAGGTTCCCGTCGGGGTCCGCCAGAGTGACGAAATCGTAGCCCTTCTGCGCCGGTCGGTTCATCGTCGCACCCAGACGAAGCAGCCGGTCCAACTCTCCCAGGGGGTCGGTGACGTAGAGGTCCAAGTGCAGACGATACTCTGCGAGGGGTCCCTCACTCGACACGCTCAGGTTCAGGTTGGGGCCCACTCCCTTCGGGTCCTTGAGGATGACCCCATCGGGCCGGATCGGACCCCGCGGAACGTAGTGGAGGGCTTCGCCCCAGAACCGGATCATTGGGTCCAAGTTGGTGCAGTCGATGACGATGGAACCGATCGAAATTCGTCTCGGATTCGTCCCCTCACCCGTCTCGTCGGAGACAGACGGAGCCGGCATCGTTTCTCTCCATCGCTCGTCTTCTATTGAACGTTCGGTGGTCCGTGGACCGGATAGTACTACTGGCGTTCGCCCGGTACCGAATACAGTGAAATCGAACCGGTCCCCGTCGAGCTCGCCCGGAGCGTCTAGACCCCGCCGACGCCGCCCGGCCGCAGGATGGGGGGAATCGCTTCCGGGTGGCTCCCAAAGAACCGTTGGGCCGGCTCCGTGATCCGGGTCAGCGCCGCCGCTACAGCCGCCTTCAGATCCTGGGGGTGCAACGACCCGGCCTTCCAAGTGGAGAGGAACTCCTCCTCTGTGGCGAGCACGAAGGGGCCGCCGTGTTTCGTCGCCCGTTCGACCGAGAGTTTTCCTTCCCAAGGGAAAATGACAAACCGGACGAGCTCGACGACCGGATTGCCGTCGACCTCCTTCGCGGGGCAGTACGCCGCGTCGATGCGGGAGACGATGACCTCCGGATCCGACGGAATGGGGATCCCGGCGGTCGGGTCGGACTTCGACATCTTTCGCTCGACCGTCTGGGACTCCGGGTCCATTCGACCGCCTCCCTTGAGGGACGATATGAGTGGCGTGTGGATCGCAATCGGGACGGGCCAGTGGTAGTGATGCGCGACCTCGCGCGCGAGCACGTGCGCCCGCCGCTGATCGATCCCGGCGTAGGCGATCTCGACCGGCAGCTCGAAGATGTCGGCCGCCTGCATCGATGGGTAGAACAGCTTCGCCGTGTCGAGGTTGGCGTCCTCCTCGGCCCGTCCCATGATCGGCAAGGCGCGCCGCGAGCGGGCCAGCGACGTGGCCTTGGCGACCCGGACCACGCGGTCCCAGTACCCCTTCTGGGCCTGGAGGTCCTGCGCCCAGCGGAATTCGGTCCGCTCCGGGTCTACACCGAGCGCGATGAAGCCGCTCTGCATGTACTGCCCGGCCTCGCGGATCTTCTCGAGCGAACCGCCCAGCTTGTCGTTGATCCAAGCGTGCCAATCGGCCAGGAAGACCGTGAGGCGGCAGCCGGCGTCGGTCAGGTCCCGCATCTTGCGCGCCGTGACGAGGTGACCGACGTGGAGCAGGCCCGACGGCTCGAATCCGATGTACGCCCGGGGCGCCGACTCCCTTTCAAAGAGCGGACGCAGCTCGTCGGCGGTGAGGACCTCGGCGGTGCCCCGAGTCACTAGGGTGGCGCGCTCCTCGAGGTCCACGCTTGCGCGAGGAACCGCGGCTCTATTTATGCCCCCATGTTCGAAGCTCTCGATGGGAGTCGAACTCTCGGCGACGCGCCGGCTGCAGCGCTGGACCCGGGCTCCGGAGCTCCTGGAGGCCGTCGCCCGGGTGGCGGGGGCCTTTCCGGAACTGTCCGGCGTACGGGTCCGGATCGACCTCCTCCCACCGGGTTCGCGGCGACTCGGCACCGCATCGATCCTGGAGCGCCCGCCGCGGGTGGCCTTCCACCCGCGTCTCGTCGGACATCCAGAGGAGCTGGCCGCGACGGCGGCCCACGAGTTCATGCACCTACTCCAGTGGCCGCTGCATCAGGTTCCGAACGGCGAGCGGGCGTGCGACCTCTATGTCCTCGCCCGGTTCGGCACTCGATTCCAGGGACCCCCGAATTACCTGGATGTCCCCCGGAAGGCGCGGGACCATTGGGAATCCTGGGCTCCGTTGGCAAGCGACCTCGCCCGACAGGCCCTCGAGGAACGCCGCCACGGACGGCGACAGTACCTCCGTTGGTGGGAAGCGGAATTCCGCTCCCGTGTCCCCGGCTCGGTGTCCCCCGGGTGGGGCCCCGAACTGGCGACGAGTGTGCCCTAACAGCGCCGCCGGTCGCCCACAGGTCTTAAGGTCGTTAGTCGCCCTTGTAACAGCGCTCGATGACGGACTCGACAGACGCTTCGACCGAGACGGCCCCCCCTCGGGACGAAGCGGCTCCCGATCAACCGAAGGAGCGGAAGCCCGGACCGGAGACGCCCGACGCGGCCGCCCCAACCGGCGAGCGGATCGTCGAGCGATGGATGGCGACGGTCAACAAGGCCGAGCGACCGAAGCGGCACAAGATCACCCCCCCTACGAAGGGCTCGACCGACGTTCTCCGCAAGTGGGTCGACGGAGACGACTCCGTCCTCGAATCCTGGATCCAATCGTCGGAGCCGGGCCAGGCGCCCGCTACTCCGGCCACTCTCGCCGAGGAGATTGGTCTGCCCGCCACCCCTTCGGAAGCCCCGAGCCCGTCGGGTCCCCTCCCGATGGATCGCGCGGTCTCCCCCGCCTCCCCGGCCGCCGTGGGAGAACGGGAAGCGACCCTGGTCCGCTGGCTCACCGACCTGCTCGACCGCGTCAAGTCCGACCAGTTCGAGCCCCACTCGCTCGTCCAGGAGCTGCAGGACATTCAACGGCAGCTCTACGACGAGCGGCAGAAGCGCAAGCAGATGGAGGAGGAGCTCGAGCACGTGAAGCGGGGCTCGATCGCGGTCATCAAGTACGTCCGGAACCGGGAGGCGAAGGCCCGGGAGCAACTCGTCCAAGAGATGGAGGGCCGCATCTCGGAACTTCAGATGGCGCTCGACCGGGCCGGCACCGAGATCGCTCCGGCCCCGGCCGCCTCGGCCCCGCCCGAGCCTCGAGAAGGGATGGCCGGCGCGTCGGCCGGCGTCGAGGGAGGGTCGCGGGAGCCCGACGCCCGGGTCCGGCTCGAGTTCGCCGAGCGGGAGCACGGGTACATCGAGCGGGAGACGGAGCTGCGTCGACGACAGATTCAGCTCGAGGAAGAGATTCGGAACCTGCGCTCCGAGCTCGAACTGTCGAAGAAACGGTTCGAGACCGTGGGCGCGGACGAGCGGTCCCTGACCGATGCTCTGCAGTCCCGGATGAACACGGCCGACATGCGGGAGCGCGAGCTCGCCCGACGCGAGAACGAATTGCGCACCACATTCGAGGAGATTCGCCTCCAGACCGAGGAGATTGAGCGGCGCCGAACCCCCCTCGAGTACAAGGAGAAGGAGCTCCAGGCCTGGGAGCAGGAGCTGCGGATCCAGAAGGAATCGGTGGCGCTCCAGATGCGCCGGGTCGAGGAGGCGAAGCTCGCCGGCGGTTCGCTCGAGTCCGCGGAGAAGACGAAGCGGCTCTCCGACCTGCAGACGGAGGTCACGAAGCGCGAGGAGGAGCTCCGGGCGCGGGAAGAGTTCCTGTCGCAACGGATGCAGGAGGTCGAGGGACTCGAGAAAAAGGCGGCCGAGGTGGAGGCCGACAAGTCCCAGGCCGACGTCGCGGCGGCCGCTTCGTCGAAGAAGGTCCGCACCGGGGTCCGCCGGCTGGATGACCTGCTGTTCGGCGGCATTCCCGTCGGCTCCCAGCTCCTGGTCAACGGGCCGGCCCACACCGGTAAGGATGTCCTGGCCCGGGCGTTCATGACGGAGGGCCTCAAGAACGGGGCCGGCGCGATCTGGGTCCTCACCGACAAGACGTATCAGACGGTGCGCGAGGAAGCGACCGGATTCCTGCCCAACTACCTCGAGCTCGAGCAGAAGGGGATGGTGAAGTACATCGACCTGTACTCGCGCAGCCTCGGGCTCACCGAAGGGGAGCGGAACGCCGTCCTCTTCTCGATGACGGACAAGGGGGCCATGGAAAACCTCACGGGCAAGGTCAACGAGTTCGCCCTCGAGTTCCGGCAGAAGGGGATCCCCTACCGGCTCGTCTTCGAATCGGTCTCGACGATCACGGCGTATCTGGACACCGCTGCGACGTTCCGGTTCCTCCAGCCGTTCGTCGGCCGGCGGAAGGTGGACGGCGCGGGCGGCTACTACCTGATCGAGACCGGGATGCACAGCGAGGCTGACATCCGAACCCTCGAGCACATGATGGACGGCTCGATCAACCTCAAGATCGACCAGCTGAAGAATTTCCTGTCCGTCCGGGGCATCACGGACGTCCAGTCCCGGGCCTGGGTCGGGTACACGTTCACGAAGCGGGCCTTCTCACTCGGCTCCTTCTCGCTCGACCACATCCGGTAAGCGCTCCCGGCCCCCGGACCCTCACCTACCGGTGCACGCTGCGCGTGACGAACCGGTCCAACCCGTCGCAGAGGAGCATGACCGTTCCGCAGAAGAGCGCGATCACCGCGATCGGGAACAGGTACATCCACCAGAAATTGGCGGCGAACAACGGACTGTACCCGTAGCATGCTCCATTCGCGGCCAGCCAGCCCCATTCCGGGAACGCCCGGGACGGGAGGGGCGAGGCGATGGAGAACGCACTGCCCGCGCCCCCGCCGCCGAGGCAGCCGGCGTAGGGAAACGCCGTGAGCACGAAGAAGATGCTCGCCACGTCGACCGGGATCTGGGCCAGGATGGGCGTGAAGCTGTTGGGGAGGATGTGCCGGCGCACGACCCAGGCTCGGGAGGCGCCGGCGGCTTGGGCCGCCTCGACGTACTTCTCCTGGCCGACGACCACGGCCCGTTGCCGCACGACCCGGGCGTGGTAGGGCCAGAGGATCGCCACGAACGCGATCCCGAACACCCAGAGATACTCCGACGGGTACAGGAACCGGGAGAGGCTCAGGAAGACCAGGATGACGAGGAACGGCGCCGGGATGCTGAGGAGGAGGTCGCCGCCGGTGACCCCGAGCCCGGCGGCGACCCGGTTCCCGGCCCCGGCCGCGGAGCCGAGAACGAGACCGATCAACGCCGATGGGAGCGTGATTCCGGCGACGAGCGCGACGTCCCAGGGAGTGGCTTGAAAGATCGCCGTCGCCTCGTCCACGCCCAGGACGTCCATGACGCCGAACGGGTGGGCGGCCGACGGCCCCGGTGGGTAGGCGCCCGTGGCCCAGGTCAGGCGCGAGTACATCGTGTCGAGGTGCGGCCCGAAGGTCGCCACCGCGTCGAGCGAGACGACCACGAAGAATCCGGCGAGGGTCAATCCCAGCAAGAGCGTGGGCGTGTCCAGCAGCTCGAGCCCGGTGCGCTGGATCCGGGCCCAGGTCGGGGAGCCGGGAACCGGCTCGTCGGGGGTGGGAAAGTTCACCATCGAACTCACCGCCGGAACCGGGGGTCGAGTGCGCGGGAGAGCAGGTCGGCCACCAGGGTACTCCCCATCACGACGGCGGCGAGAAGGAAAATCGCCACCTGGTCGAAGCCGGCGACGTTCGCGCCGCCGACGGAGAAGTTGTACATGACCAGCGTGCCGATCCCGTTGTAGTTGTAGACCGCCTCGGCGATCGCTTGCGTGACGATGTAGGCGGGGAGCGTCGCGGCGAAGACGAGTGCATAGATCGGGAGGACCCGCCGGCCGGCGTGGTGCCACAGCAGTGTTCGGTCGGGCACGCCCCGCGCCCGCGCCGCGAGGATGTAGGGCTCCCGCAACGCCTCCCCTACCGCGTGCCGCGCGTACCGGAAGAAGATGGCGAGATACGCGATCGCAATGATCCCCCCCTGGAGCAGCGTGCGGACGAGCACGTTGACCGCGTAGGGAATGTCCCCGTGCCAGAGCGCGTCGACGATCGGGAACCCGGTCGGCGAGGTAGTGCCCGCGATGCCGACCCAGCCCGGACGGCCGCCGTGCAAGTCGAGCCAGAGCGCCCCGGGCAGGGTACCGTACGGCGTGTCCCCCATGTACTGGAGGTACGGGGTCCAGCTCGAGATGAGCAGGAAGAAGATCAGGAAGAACGCGGGGAGGAGCAGACCGACCGACGCGAGCGTCCGCGCCCCGGCGTCGACCGCCCCGCCGGGTCTCCATCCGGCCCGGATCCCGACGAAGTAGGCGGTGCTGCCGGCGATACCGAGGGCCACTACCGCGAGTTCGATGGAGTTGGGGAGCCACCACGTGAAGTAGCGAGCCGTCGGCTCGACGATGCCGAAGTAGCTCGTCTCTCCCCACTTCCCGGTGACGATGTGGTCGACGAAGGTGGTCAGCGCGGAGAAGAACGGGCCGGTCGAGCAGACGACGTTCGACCAGGGACAGGTGCACGCCTCACCGGCGAGCGTGCAGGCCGACTCGTGCAGCCAGACGGCCGGCAGAACGGTACCGAAGACGAACAGGATCACCAGAACGAAGAGGAGCTGCACCGGCAACAGTGCGAGGCGTTGGGCGAGGAACCGGACGAAGGGGCTCCGGGCCCGTCGAAGTCGGCGTCGCGACGTCGACGGCGGGGAGTCGCCGCCGGGGTCCGGAACCGGGACCGTCGGAGGTTCGACGGGCCCCGCCCGCGCAGCGGCCGGAGGCTCTCCGGCGCCCGCCATCGAATGGGCATCTCGGTGACAACTATATATCCCGACACTCCGTGGAATTCGATGCTAGGCTAGACCGGGGGGTTGGGCGTCCCCTTTTACACCGAAACCGTCCTTAGCGGGGGTGACAGGCAGGAGCGACGCGCACCGAGGGAATCCGTCCCGTTTGTCTTCGTCGACGCTCTGTTCCACTGGGCCGCGGGCACCGCGACGAGCGCTCGGAGGAGCGCCCTAGCGGTTACCCATCACGGGAACCGGGTCAGGTCCTGACGGGAGCAGCCTTACCGTGACCCGACGACGCTGGTGGGGCGACGGGGCTGAGGAGCGAACGGGGTCTCCGGATTCTTTCGATGCGCGCCCACCCTGCTGGCCTAGCACCGCGCCGTTGTCGAAGGCTCTAGAAATAAGGGCGAAGGAAAGGGTTCACGCCGCGGTCCCGTCATGGGGACCTATGGCGGCGGTGGAGGAGGCGACGACCCTCCCGCTCCCGGCGGAACGTTTCCGCCGGCCCCCGGGGGCGGCGCGCCCGCGCCAGGAGGTGGTGCCCCGGTGGTTTGCCAGGGTTGGGCGGAGGCCGGCTTCTTCCGGCGGCGCATCAGCAACACGACCGCCACGACGACCACGAGCAGTACGACGATCCCCAGGACGAGGTAGGTCAGCGTGCTCCCACTTAGGCTAGCTCCGGTGGAAGCCGCCTTGACCGTGATCGTGACGTTGTTCTTCACCGCGTTTCCGGAGCTGTCGGTCACGGTCAGGTTGACGGCGAAGGAGCCCGCCTTCGCGAATGTGTGGGCCGGGGGATCTTGCACCGTGCTCGTCGTTCCATCCCCGAAGCTCCACGCATAGGTGTACGTCCCGCTGCCGCCGGTCGGGGAGGTCGTGAACGTGACCTGGCCACCCGTGGTGATCGAAGTGGCCGACGCGGTAATGCTCGCGACCAACGCGGGGTAGACCGACACCGAGACCGACACCTCATCGGAAGCGATGTAGAAGAAGTCCGACCAGGTCACGTTCGCCACGAAGGTTCCTGAGGCCGGGTACGTGTACGGGAACGCCTTCGTGTAGGCCGTCGAGCTGTTCTGACCCGCGGCGGCGCGCACCGTCGTGAAGTGGTCGTCGCCGAAGGTGAGGTTCCATCCCGCGACGATGCCGGTCCCGGTCCCGGCGACCCATCCCGCCGTGAACGTCGAGACCGCGCCAAGGTCGGTGGAGTGGGGGGTTTCCGTCAATGTGGCCTGCGGGGGCACCTCAAAGACCCACTCGGTCGAGTAGCACGCCGGTTCACTGCTCGGGGCGGATCCCCCGAGGATGAACGGGGCCACGTTGTCACTGACCGTCGCCATCGTGGGCCACGCGCTCGCACAGAAGTTTGCGGGGGGGTTCGGGGCGGTCAGGTTCGTCGGGAACCAGGCTCCGTCGGTGAACAGCCAGGAGTCGTTGAGCCACGTGCCGGTCGAGCCGTTGTATCCCTCCGCCATGAAAACGCTGCTCAACTGGCCATCCCAGGTGATCGCGTTGGAGACCCGGCCGGGCGGGGTGTAGCAGACCCCGTGGGAGCAGCCCGCGTCGTCGTTGGTGATGTTCACCCACACGCCGGTCGAGTTCATGGTGTAAGTGTAGTTGGTGTACCCGGCGTAGTAGTCGTACCCGCCGTACGCCACGAGCTCTTGGCTGGCGTAGTCGTAGGCGAGCGAGTTGTAGCCGAGGTATGTGCCATTGAGGTCGGTCCCCGGTCCGGCCTCGTAGTAGGACCATCCGGTACCTGTCAGGAGCAGGGTGATTCCGTACTCCTCTCCGTTACCGATGCACTGGCTGACCGCACACCCATCCACGACCACGATCCCGCCGAGCCCGGGGTCCCAGGCCATCCCGCCGTATGACCAGTTGAGGGGGTCGCCGGCGATGTTCAGGAACTGCGGGGTTCCGACCGTCGTGGTGATGTTGCTCCAGCCCGACGAGGTGAACAGCCACGTATCGTTGTCCGAGGCCCCCGTTTCGTTGACCCCGCCGAACAGGATCAGGCCGCCAAACGGGGGGTCATAGGAGAACCCCGCACCCTCGCGCAACGACGGGGACTGGGCGAGGGTGCCCGTGATGTTGGTCCAGGAATTGCCATTGTACGTCCACGTCGAG
Organism: Thermoplasmata archaeon; assembly: GCA_049800095.1. Lineage (GTDB taxonomy): Archaea > Thermoplasmatota > Thermoplasmata > Lutacidiplasmatales > UBA184 > JAKIWV01. The sequence goes on from JBARJD010000017.1 coordinate 13,423, forward strand.
TTCCCCGGGCACTGGGTGGCGCTGCAGCCGTTGAACAAGACGAACTCTGATAGGAGCGGGTCGTACGCCATGCTCGAACCGAAATCGACGGCCGGGAGGTTTCCGCCCGACTGCGCGGAGATGTTGGCCGTCACGTTGAACCATTG
>JBARJD010000018.1:0-16245 GCA_049800095.1 Thermoplasmata archaeon
GATCCGGTCCGCGAACGCGTCGGCGCGGGCCAGCGCCCGGGGCACCGACGCGCGGAACTCGTCCGCCGTCCGGGCCCGTCCGAACAGCTGGAGGAGCTCTCCTTCGAATCGCCGGAGCAGGACCGGCGTGTCGTGGCGCCGGGACCCGATGCCGCGGAGCTTGAACTCGCCCGTGGAGTAGAGCCCGTAGTACCGGTTCGGCACCCCGAGGCCGTGGCTCACCGCCGGCAGGAAGACGATCCACCGGTACCGGCCCTCGTAGCCCAGCGGGAGGTCGAACTCCCGGCTCATCGCCTCGGCGAACTGCTCCGGGTCCGGCGGATGGGCCGGGTCGAGCGGCCGGACCCAGAGCGAATCGACGATCCCGTGGATCACGCGATACCCACTCCGCTCGGCCCGGGGGAGGAGACCGGCCAGAAGCTCGCGCGCGTAGGCGTTGATCGACTCGTGACACTCGATCCGACCGAATCGGGCGTTCCGGTATCCCTGGTAGCCGAAGGCGGTGACCAGGATCCACTTGAGCATCTTCACCCGGCGCTGGAGGATCTCCCGTTCGAGGGGGGAGAGACCGGGGCGCCGGAGCCGGGCCTTGTACGCCAGTCGGCGGACGAGGAGCGGCTCCAACGTCCGGGGAATGAGCCCGACGCGCCGGTCGCACGACCGGTAGCCGAGCCCCGGCGCACGCCGCCGGGGATGGGGGCAGCACCGGCAATCGAGCGTTTCGGCGGAGAGATTCTGCCGGACCATGATGTGCGGATAGAGGCTCGCGAAATCGAACTCGTCGACGTGGTCGTGTACGCCGACCGGCGGCTGGAAGATCACCCCGCCCCGGTCCCCTTCGAGGAGCTTCCGACCGGATTTCCACGCCTCCGGCCGGTTCTTCTTCCACGGGATGTGCACCCCCTCCTCCCGCGCATGCGACATCTCCATCGCCGTGAAGCAGGTCCCGGGGGACTGGCGCGCGACGGTCTGCAGGGAGAGCCGGGAGAGCCGGGCCGCCTCGATGAGCCCCGGCAGCTCCGCGTCGCCCCAGAGGAACGAGTTCCCGGTGTCGAGATGGAATCGGCCGGGGAGAACGAACGCCGCCTCCCGGTACCGAATCGTTCCGTAGCTCTGGTACGAGAAGGCGGTCCGGACCGGCTGGAACCGGGCCGGCTCCCGGCCCAGGAAGAAGGTCGTCTCGTTGAAGCCCACCGCCTGGGCACGCCGGTACAACCACGGAATGTCACTCCCATCGCCGTCTTCGGTAAGGAGCACGTCCGGGTCCTGCCGGACCACCTCGTCCCGGACCGCTCCCAGGAGCGCCGCTTCGGGTCCCTCCAGGGTCACGTCTCCGACCCGAACGGTGGAGATCGGCTCCGTGCCGCGCACGAGGCCGTCCCGGCGGCACCCCCGGAGCTCCACTTCGAGCTCCACCGCCCGGATCGGCGGAAGGGCGTAGTCGATCGTCTCCGCGGGCTCGAGCGCGACGACGGGGCCGGCGTCCCATCGCACCGGCGCGAACGGGTAGAGCTGGTGCTCGAGATGGTAGAGGTGCGGCGGCGTCAGGTCCACGTCGTAGAGATGGTATCGCGTGTAGCCGCCCCGGGCATCGATCGCCGTGGCGACCCGCCGACGATCCGGGTTCCGGCGCGTCGTGACCGACAAGACCCGCCGTGTCCGCCGGTCGTAGAGCGAGGGACGGAGGCTCTGGAATTCCACCGCCCCGACCCGGGGATCCTTCGCAAGCTCTCGCGCGAGGTCGGCAAGGTCGGTCCGGGCTCCGTCGACCCAGAACGGCGGAAGGAACGGTTCGACGCGCCGGGTGATCGTTCCCCGGGCGCCGTCCTTCAGCCAGAGGACGACCGAGGTTCCGTCGCGTCCTTCGGTGACATCCAAGATCCATCCTTCCGCCATCGGCGTGCCCTCCGGATCGGTCGACCGCTCGACACGGCCGGGCGACGGGCGGGCGCCGGCGGCGACGCCTCCACTCCCTGTCGCGTGCGGAGGTCGAGCAGGATCGACAGGAAGATCGTCTCGGTGAGGTCCGGCGAGCCGCCGTACGTCGACTGGGGAATGTACCGCCGCACGGAGGTGCGGAGCTCCTCGAGCGCGGTGCGCTCCTCCGGTGTGGGCAGGAGGGCGGCGAACCGGTCCCACCGCTTCAGGCGTTCCTCGAGTGCCTGCCGATAGGTGGGAGCGGTGCGGCCCATGGCTTCACCTCCTGCATTGCATCGGGCGGTGCGAACTCTTCCAATCCTCGTTGACCCGGTCCGCGATGGACCATCAGGAGCCGACGACCTTCGCGGGTCGACACGAGCTCGACGCCGGCGGGCCGGGGGATCAGTCGCACGAGGTCGGAGAACCGGGGACCCGACTCGGCCAAGCCGGGAAACGCGGCGAATCCTCCTGCGACAGTGAGAAGCAGAGGCAGTCCGGTTCCTTCGACCAGTTCGGCGAGTTGTTCCGCCACGTAGCGGAGCAGCGGCTCGCGCTCCTCGGGTGGAAGCTCCTCGGGATTATCGAACAGCGCCGGCAGCTCGTGCCCGATGAGGAGCGTGGGTCGACGGCGACGAGCTTCTGCCGACCATCCATCGACGAGCGCGACCAGTTGGTAGGCCGTGAAGGCCCGGGCCAGGTGAATACTCTCGAGGACCGGGTCGGGTTCGAGCCCGAGCGCCTGTCCCTGCTCGGCGATGCGATAGGGGTTGAACCGGTTGGCGCCCTCGAGCAGCGAGATCCGACCGTGGGCGAGCGCACTACCGGCGTAGAGGAGTTCGAGCAATCGGTCGATCGCCGAGGAGGCGCCGGTCCAGACCGCCGCTTCGCCGGGAGTGAAGCGCTTCCCGAGCCAACCGAAGAGCGCAGGCGCGTCGGGGAGTACCTGCCGGGCCGGCAGTCGGCGACGGATCCGTACCGGAACCCGGGGGACCGGTCCGGTCGGACCGGTCGGCACCGATACCGGACCCGCGGCCGGTACCAGATCGGGGATGGCCCACTCCGAATGGGATGAGACGAGCGCGGCCGCCACTCCTCGAGACACGTTGAAACCTCGAAAGCGTACGAGCGGTTCGACGCATCTTAAGCCGCTGTATGGGGGATCTGAAACGGTCCGAGACATCGGCGTTTCAGCAGCCGTGTCCACGGTTTTATCTCGCGCTCATCGCGGAAACGTATCATGTCCAATCGACCGCGCTAGAAAACTCCCGCGTCCAGAGCCGAGTAACACGAAGGGTAGAGCGGCCGGAAACCCAACTCCTCTCGGGCCCGTCCCGTGTCCATCAGGCCCTCCCAGTAATCGAAGGGCAGAACGAACCGTTCGGGGGACGGTTCCGGCAATCGGGCGAGTCGCGTCAACTCGAGGAGCGTGATGGGAGCGTCGTCGGCGATGTTGTAGACCTTCCCTCCTTGGGTACCCCGAAGCAGCGCCCGAATCACTGCCTGACCCACATCGGCGTGGTGAACGGAATGCATTCTCCGCCCCGGATTCCAGCCAGATACGTGAGACATGATCTCCCAAACGTGGCGGTCCCCCTCGCCATACACAAAACCGAGTCGGAGGATGCAGAGTCCAAGGGCCGCGTCATGGTCCGCCTCCATCAACTTCGCCTCTGCGGCCACCTTGGAAGCAGGATAAGCAGTAGAAGGGGCCGTCGGACCCGGAGAATCTACTTCCTGTGCGGGACGGTTCAATCCGGGCGGATAGACCGTGCTGGTGCTGGCGAAGATGAACTTCTCGACTCCCGCCTGTTGGGCCGCCGTTACCAGCTGCTCCGTCCCGACCAGGTTCACTTCACGAGCCTGCTCGGGAGTGGCACCTCGGAAGAAGGCGGCGAGGTGCACCACCGTCTCGACTCCTTTCAAAGCCGGGCCCAGGGACTCGGCCCGGAGGAGATCCCCCTCCACAAGCTCCGCTCCAAGCTCCCGGAGTCTCTGGACGTTGGGTCCCTGGCGGACGAGGGCCCGGACCGGAAGGCCCTGAGCCAGCAGTCGGGGAACAAGGTGCGAGCCGACCTTGCCCGTGGCGCCGGTCACAAGAATGGGTTTCGAAGTGGTCGATGTATGGCTAATCATTAGCCGGCTAATTACTCGGTTGGATTTAAGTGTTGGCGCAGTAGGAGGTTAGGAGGACCCCCATGGCGACCCCCGACTTCTGGGACGATTTCGTGCGCGCGGCCAAGTTGGCAAGGAGCGCTGTGGATGAGATCATGAAGCAGTACGGAGGTCGCGGCGGGCAGAACCACGTCCTCCAGGTGCTGTACGAGACGGATGGGCTCACGCCCATCGAGATTGCTCGGAAGCTTGGCATCGCGGCTCCTACGGTTGTGAAAATGTCCTCCCACATGGTGGCCTCGGGACTCATCACGCGACGAAGAGACTCGGGCGACCGACGCCGCGTTCACCTGCACTTGACGGACCGGGGTCGGGCGGTCAAGAGGCCGATCGAGGAGGCGACGCGAAAGTTTAGGCGCGCGACCAGCGCCGGATTGACGAAGGAGGAACGGAGGGTCATGGCGAGTGCTCTCGCCAAGATCGTTCGGAACTTCGAACGCTCAGCCCGAGGCGCCGAGTCGGACGCATCGGGCGGTTGACTTCCGCGCGACCGTGCCGCCGCGCTCACGACGGTCCCGTGGCTGCACGAATCCCCTCGAATCGAGTTTCTACGGCGGTGACGGCCCTCCGCCCACAGCCGCCTTAACCGAGCAGGACTCCCGGATTTGGAACTAATGAGAGACGTGGAGAAGCTCTACCGGAGGCCCCTCGAGACGGCGTTCGAACAGGCGATGACCTTCGTGAACTCGCTCGACCGCCGCTCCGTCGGGGCCACCGACGATCTGGCGACGTTGCGAGGCCGCCTCGAACGGCCCCTCTTGGAAGAGGGCCTTTCCGCGGAGCGGGTGATCCGCGAATTGTCCCACGACGTGGAGGGAGGCCTCGTTGGCTCGGCTGGCGGACGGTTCTTCGGCTGGGTCATCGGCGGCTCGGTGCCCGGCGCGCTCGCGGCCGACTGGCTCACCTCCGCTTGGGACCAGAACGCCGGAATCTACGCTACTTCTCCCGCGGCCGCCGTCGTCGAAGAGGTCGCAGGGCGCTGGCTCAAGGAGATTCTCGGACTTCCGAAGGACGCTAGTTTTGCCCTCGTTACGGGGTGCCAGATGGCCCACACCACCTGTCTCGCCGCCGCCCGGCATGCGCTCCTCGCGAAGGCCGGCTGGGTCGTGGAGAAGCGCGGACTCTACGGCGCACCCGCGATCCGGATCCTGACGAGCGACCAGCGCCACGGAACCTTCGAACGGGCGGTACGGTTGCTCGGAATGGGACTCTCGCAGATCCAACTCATCCTGGCCAATTCGAACGGCACCCTACCGGAGAACGACCTGCGCACCGCCCTCGAAGCCGATCCTCTGTCCCGACAGTGGTGCTCCTGCAGGCCGGCGAAGTCAACGCTGGAGCGTACGACGACTTCTCGACGCTGGTCCCGCTCGCGAAGAAGTTCGGGGCGTGGGTGCACGTGGACGGAGCCTTTGGACTCTGGGCGGCCGCGAGTCCGACCTACCGGCGCCTCGTGGATGGGGTGGAGCAGGCCGATTCGTGGGCCACAGACGGGCACAAGTGGCTCAACGTTCCGTACGACTCCGGATACGCTTTCGTGCGCGACGTGGTGGCCCACCGCGCTTCGATGTCCCAGCACGAGGACTACCTGGTCCACCAGGCCGAGGCCCGCGACGAACTCGACTACAATCCGGAGTTTTCGCGACGGGCGCGCGGCTTCCCCACGTATGCCGCGCTGCGGGAGCTCGGGCGCGACGGCGTCCGGGACCTGGTCGACCGCTGCTGTCGACATGCCCATTCGATCGTCCTGCGGATCGGTCAGCTCCCCGGGGCGGAGGTGCTGGCCGTCCCGATCATCAACCAGGGACTCGTCCGATTCCTCGACCCTTCGCCCGACGCGAAACCCTCCGACCACGACCGTCGCACGAACGACGTGATCGCGGCCATCGAGCGAAGCGGAGAGGCGTTCTTCGGCGGAACGACGTGGCGCGGAGTCCGCGCGATGCGGGTCAGCGTGTCGGGATGGCAGACCACCGACGAGGACATCGAGCGCGTCATGAGGGCGGTGGCGACCGCGCTGGGGAGTTGACCCTCCTTCCGCGCGTCCGCCGACGCGTTACCAGACCATTCGTTCGCGCCGGGCCAGGGCCATCTCCCGTACAGTACGGCGCCGGGTGAGGCGCCAGCCGACGAAGGCCGCCCAGATACGTCCCGTCGAATCCCGCTCGAACCGGAGGTACCCCTTCCGGCCCCGCCGGCCCTGGATGAACTCGTCATGCCCGTTCGGGAGCATGCGTTCGTTCTTCTGCGTGTACTCGGTCCCAATGAAATCGAGGCGGAGGCCGGTTCGGACGGGCCGAACCCGGATCCAAATCCCCTCGCCCGAGCAGTAGTATCCCGCATACTCCCCGAACGTCGAGGGCTTGGGAGGATTCGGGGGGATGTCGCTCAACGGCTGGTCGAGCGGTTGTCGCAAAAGGAAATTGATCCCGGCCTGAATGGCGAGACGGGAGCCCATGGAGCCGCCCAGATTGCACAGCCCGACCGTCGTGATGCCCCGTTTCGGCAAAACCGCCACGAACGAGGAGACGCCCTTGAGGCCGCCGGAGTGATGGACCAGCGGGCCGCCGGGGAAATCTGGCTGGACGGCGAGTCCGTACCCGTAGTAGACGCCCGGCGACACCGCCATGTGAGGAGTGGTCATCGCACGGATGCTGGCGGGGCTCACGATCGCCGTCCGGCCGACGCGACCCCCGGTGCGGTAGATCTCGAGATATCGTTCGAGGTCCTCCAGGTTCGTGCGAAGGGCGCCCGCGGCGCGTTGGCAGGTGTCCTCCCACCAGTCCTGGGAGGCCACGACGCCCTTTTTTCGAGGTGGTAGCGGCGGGGAGTAGAGCGTGGTGACCTCCGGAGACCGGAGCATGATGCCGGTATCGAAGGTGGTAGATCGCATCCCGGCGGGACGCAGAATTTCCTCTTCTACGAAGCTCTCGTAGGAGCGGCCGCTCGCCCGTTCGATCACCGCCCCGAGAAGGCTGAACGCTTCGTTGGAGTAGCTGAAGTAGCGTCCCGGCGGCCCCAGCCGCCGGTACCGCGTGGTTCGAAGGTACTCCATCATCTGTGCGTAGGTGTCGATGGGCGCGTGCTCGGGGTCGATCCCGACCTTGCGTGAGACCCGGGGGTCGTTGACCGGGCTGCGGGCCAGGCTGCGGCCCGACGTGTAGTAGATCAGGGGAAGGGGCGGAAGGCCCGAGGAGTGCGTGAGGAAGTGATGGAGCTGGATCCGTCGGGTCCATCGCGGATCGGGCGTGCCGAATTCGGGAAGCTGTCGAACGACGGGGTCCGTGACGCGCAACCGGCCCTCTTCCTGAAGACGTAGAATGCTGAGCGCCGTGAACGACTTCGTCACGGACGCAATGCCGAAGACCGTCTGGGGAGTCACCGGCAGGCGCTGGGCCACATCCCGGTAACCGTATCCTTTCGCGAGGACACGACGACCCTTCCGAGTCAACAGGAAGGCGAGGCCCGGGATCCGTTGCCGTCGAACGGTGTTCTGGACGAAGGAGTCCAGCGCGCCAAGATTCGAAGCCATCGGCGAGGGCGGAGACGACTCCTTCCCTAAGATGACTCACCCCCGGCCGGAGCCCGGTGGGCCGGTGCCTACCCCTTCTTCTTCGGAGAGGGGGAGTACTTCTGGGTCCAGGTGTCCGACAGCTCGTCCCGCCGAGGCCGGTAGACCTCCGCGTAGAAGCGCTCCCGGGACTCCAGCGTCGCCCGGTCGTACTTCCCGACCGTGCGCAGCGCCTCGTCCCACGCGGCACGGAAGTTCTCCTTGGCTCCGAAGCGGGCGACCACCGATCGTTCGAACTCGGCCACCGTCTGGTCCTCCCCGCCGATGGTGAACACGAGCTCCTTGGACTTTGGGTCCCGATACGCTTCGTCATCGCCGAGCCGGTAGACCTTAGGTTTCGGCGGAGCTTTCTTTCCTTCCGCCGAAGAGCCCTCGGCCGATCCGCCTCCCCGGAACCCCTGCTTCGCGGCGGCGATGAAGATCGCTCGATTCAGTCCCCACGAGAAAGCCGACGCTTCGGACAGCCCGAGCGACTTGGCCCGGGCCGCCTGCAAGACCGCCATCACGACGAACCGCGTGACCCGACCCTGATTCCGTACCATGAGAGGGATGCTTCGAATCGCCTGGGAACTAAAACCTCTGACTACCCCGTCTGACGCCGTCGTATTCGAGCACGACGCGGAGGAGGGAGACCCCGAAGATTCGCACCGTTCTTCCGAGCCGTCGCTACGCTCGCCGAAGGACCTCCGCCGCCAGGAGCACTTCCGTTCCTGCCAGTCCCTCCGACAAAAAGACCGTGCGCTGCGTGGCTTCGGTTCGACCCGTGCGACGTCCCGATACGATTTCCGCGAGGTCAATCACGCGGTCCCAAACCGGCGTTCCCTGGAACACCGACGGCTCGTCGTACCCGGACATCTGAGCCGGGGAGTCCGAGGCGACCACCTCTGCCTGGGCGGCGACGGCCACCCCGATCTCGTGCGCGCTCGTCGTGCGGCGGCCCATCGTCGTGAGATGGGTGCCCGGTCGGATCCACTCGGCTTCGACGACGGGACGGTCGCTCATCGTCGAGCAAACCACGACGTCCGACCCTTCCGCCACCGCGCGGGCGGTGTCGGCCGCCTCCGCGGCGAGGCCGAACCGTTCCGACGCCCACCGGGCGAACGCCTCGCGGTGCTCGCGCGTCGGGCTGAAAACGCGGAGGGAACGGAGCGGCACCACCGCCATCGCCGCTTCGAGCTGGGCCCTTGCCTGAAGACCGGATCCGACGAACCCGATCCGCGTGGACGACGGATTGGCCAAGTATTTGATTGCGGTTCCGCCGATGGCGGAGGTTCGTAGGACTCCGAGACGCGTGCCTAGGACCATTCCCTGGAGGCTCCCGTGAGCCACGTCGAACACCATTGTCGCTTGGGTACGGTCCGGGTGTACCCCCCCGTCTTCGGCCGCGCCGGGGAACGTGTTGTAGACCCGGAAGCCGACCATGCCGGCGCCGGCCTCATCGCCGCCGACCGTGAACACGAGCGAACCACTGGAGAACTGCACGTAATGCCGCGGGGGCGAGACGAGGTGGCCCTCGCTCTTGGCGCGGAACGCGGTCTCCATGACTTGGATAGCGTCCTTCATCGGAAGGAGCCGGTCCACATCGGCGTCGGTGAGCGTCCTCATCGGCTCGCCCACACCCCTCGCCGATTTACGCCCTCGGTCGTGGGGCTCTCCCTGGTCCCCCGTCCGGGGGCATGAGCCCGCGCCCGGTATTTTTAGAACCGACCGCCGAGCGACGGAATCACTCGTAGGAGACGTCGGACTGGAGGTAGGCCCGCGTGGCGAGCGCGAGTACGACCACGGTTTCGGCGACCAGGAGCAGCACTTCGTAGCCGTCGCCGGTCGTCAGCGTGCCGGTGTACGCGCCGCGCACGACGTTCGCGACGTACGTCAGCGGATTGATCTGGAACAGGACGCGAAGGACGACCGGGAGGCCGCTGCTCAGGGGATAGAACACCGTGCTGGCGAAGTTCACGACGAACAGGAGGAGGATCTGGATGCTGTTGTAGGTCGTATTCGACTTGACGAGGGCGCCGAGGAGCAGCATCAGCGCCCCGAAGAAGATCGACCCGAGCACGATGGTGCCGAACATCACACCGAGCGCGGCGGCGCCCGTCGGGATCGACCCGAGGAGGGCGAACGCGACGGCGAGCATCACGACGGCGCCGCCGAGCCCGAAGAGGATCGACGTGAGCATGATCCCGAACAGGTACTGGAGCCGCGTGAAGGGGCCGACCAGGAGCTGCGCCAGCATGCCCCACCGCCGGTCAGCCCAGAGCATGCTGCCGCCGACGGTCCCGGCCATGATCACCTGGAACGACATGATCCCGGGCGTCAGGAACGCCAGGTAGGCGTTGTGGACCCCGGCGGCCGCCGAGACCGATCCCGAGGTAATCGAGGCGAACCCGAATCCGAAGAAGATGAGGTACATGCCGGGGAGCACGATCAGGATGACCAGGCTCCCGGGGTCGGTGTTGACGCGGATGTTCCGGTAGATCAGCCGGAGCAGGTTAGGCAGCGCCACTGGACCCACCTCCGTGAGTGACCTGCTTCAGGAACACGTCCTCGAGCGTATTCTGCCGGACGTTGAGCCAATCGAGCTGGACGCCCGTGGTTTGGGAAAGCTCGACAATGGTCGAGAGGACCTCCTTCGGGTCGTCGGCCAAAATGACGGCGGCATTCCCGTTCGCCGTTACGGTAGCCCGAGTTCCGAGCCGTTGCGCCAGCTCTTGGAAGTACCGTGGCGCATCCCCGCCGGCGACCGTGAGGTCGATGGTCTTCTTGCCGCCGTAGAGTCGTTTGAGGTTCTCGACCGAATCCATGACGAGGATCTTCCCCTCATCGATGACCGCCACCCGGTCGCACAGGTAGTCGGCCTCCTCGAGGTTGTGCGTCGTGAAGACCACAGTGAGTCCGCGGCGGACCTCCTCCCGGATCGAGTCGAGCAGCGTGTGGCGCATGATGACGTCGAGGCCGACCGTCGGTTCGTCGAGGAACAGCACGTCCATGTCGTGCATGAACTCGCGAGCGACCTGGACCCGACGCTTTTGCCCGCCGGAGAGGTCGAAGGCGCGTCGCTTCCGCACGTCGCCGATGCCGAACCGTGCGATCAGCTGCTCCCGCCGTTTCACTCGCTCGGCTTTGGGAAGTCCCCACAACACGCCGTAGACGTCGAAGTTCCCCTGGACCGTCGTGAAGTCGAACGACTCCGCTTGCTGGACCACGCCGATCCGCTCCCGCACTTTCTGGCCGTCGCGGGCCGGGTCCATGCCGAGGACCCGGAGCATCCCCGAGGTCGGCTGAATGAGCGTGGTCATCGCCTTGATGAGCGTCGATTTTCCGGCGCCGTTCTTTCCGAGGAGACCGAACACCTCGCCCCGGCGGACCGTGAAGCTCACTCCATCCAGCGCGAACCGTTTCCCATCGTAGGAGTGGCGCAGGTTTTCGGCCTGGACGACCGCGTCGGCGCCGCTCAACGCCAGCGAGGGGGCCGTCCGGTCAGAGATCGCCATGGATGGAGCCCCCTCCGGAAGCGGCGCTATAGGTTTTGGGTGCGGCGCTCCCCGAAATCGAGATCTCGAGCGCTTCGCACCGACCGAACGCGTCGCGGTCCTGCACGACCGAACGGGCCCGGACCGTCCCGATAAACTCGACTCACCGTGGATGTGCGCGACTCGTTAGGGCCGGCCCCGCCGGGCCCGAGGATCTCCGGCGGGGCCCGGGAGGTTCAGTGCGTGGCCAGGTACTCGGCCATGCGGTTCAGGGAGCGGAGCGCGCCGGCCTTTGCCCCGGCCTTGACATAGGCGTCTCGGTCCTCCACCGTCATGAACTCCGAGGTCTCGGTCATCTGAGTCCGCCCGTTCTTCTCCTCGAGTACGAGCGTGGTCGTCAAAATACGGTCGCGCCAGCCGTCCGCGTCGAGCAGCATCGTTTGAACGAGCCGGTGCGGCGGGTCGATCTCCAGGTATTTCCCGCGGAAGGTGAACTCGTGACCGTCGGGGGCTCGCTCGACGAAGCGATAGGCACCTCCCGGTCGCAGGTCGACCTCGCAGATGGCGAGGTTCGAACCCGGAGAGCCCCCCCACCAATGTACCAGGTGCTCCGCTTTCGTGGAGGCGTCCCAGACCAGCTGGCGGGGCGCATCAAACTCCCGCGTCAGCACCATCGTTCGCTTCCCCGGCTCGGCCGTGAAGCGGGCTTTCTCTCGGTCGGCGGCCGTGTCGCTCATCTCAGGTCCCTCGCTGATTGCGGTCATCCTTCCTCTTCTTCTTCTGTGCGTCGCGGAGATAGGTATCCAACCGGTCCATCCGTCGCGTCCAGAACTGCCGGTACTGCTGCATCCACTCCTCCGCGTCCCGGAGGGGAACGGCCTCGAGCTTGCAGGGGCGCTCCTGGGCGTGACGCCGCTGGGAGATCAGTCCGGCCCGCTGGAGCACCCTGAGGTGCTTCGACACGCCGGGCAACGACAAGTCGAATGGACGCGCGAGATCATTGACCGTGGTTTCGCCCCGGGCGAGACGCGCCAGGATCGCCCGCCGGGTGGGGTTCGCGAGCGCGGTGAAGGTTTCGCTGAGGGGGTCTCGCGACGGCATTATTTTCCTATACGGTTAATTAACTAATAGGTATAATACAATTGCTCGCGGTGGCGAGCGCGGCCCCACGGCCTTATGTGGCTCCTTAGGTGGTGGGTCGCTCGCGCCCGGATGCCGATGGATCCGACAGCCCGTACGGAGCGCCCGTTGAGGGAGCCCCTCGCCCCGGCCACGCGGAGGAGCCTTCTCCTCGCAGTGGTCGGAATCGTTCTTTACGCCGCGCTGGACATCGTTGCTCAGCTGCTTCCGCCGCACTACAATCCGATCTCTCAGGCGGAAAGCGACCTCGCGGTCGGCCCCTACGGCTACGTCATGACGATCAACTTCGTCGTGCGGGGACTCCTCACCTTCGCCTTCTTGGCCGGCCTCGTGGGAGCCACCCGTCTGGGAAAGAACGCCCGGCTGGGAGTGGTCCTGCTGGCCATCTGGGGCGCGGGCGCGTTCATCCTCGCCGCCTTCCCGACCGACGTCGGGTCCGTGGTGACCGTCCACGGAACGATCCACAATCTCACCGCCCTCGTGGCTTTTACCGGCGGGGCGTTCGGGACCCTGGCGCTCTCCTTCCACTTCGCCCCGGAGGAGCGACTGCGCCCCCTCGACGTAGGGGCCCGCGTTCTCTCGGCCCTCGCGGTGGTGATGTACTTTGCCACCGCCGGAGCGCTGTTCATCCACCGCCTCTCGCACGTTTTCGGCCTCGTGGAGCGCCTGTTCATCGGCCTCGTGCTCCTTTGGATGCTCGTCGTCGCGATCCAGCTCCTCCGGTCGGACCACCCGGCGCCCTCGGCATCGCCTACGTGAAGAAACCGGATCAAGGGACGAGCTTTCCGGCGGCCGCCCAGGGAGGCGGGGGAAGCTGGAGGAGCTCCGACAGGGACCGCGCGTTCACCGCCGCATCGCCGCGGAAGTGGTTATTGAAGAACCCGTAAACGGCCTCGACGCGCTCCCGCAACTGGGCCAGCCGGGGTACCCAGGCGCGGAGCTCCTCGGGCGAGTAGGTGTAGTCGTACCAGATCTCCTTCCCGTGGCCGTGCCACCGCACGTAGCTGAAGGGGGCCGTCACCGTCAGGTCGATCGGCAGCAGCGGCTCGTCGACGACGACGTAGGCGAATCCGAACTCCTTCAGCAACGCTTTCGACTCGGGTTGGAGCCACGACCGCTCCCGGGGCTCCACGGCCACCGGGACTCCCTCGGGCAGGCTTTCGTAGAACCGACGGACCGTGGCGGGTTCAAATCCCAGGGACGGGGGGAGCTGCACCAGTGCGGCGGCGAGCTTCCCGGATTCCTGGAGTGGCATCAGGAAACGCGCGAATTCCTCGATCTCCGGCTCCGCGCCCACGAGCTTCTTGTCGTGCGTGATGGTCTGAGGAAACTTGAGCGCGAAGCGGAACTGCTTCGGCGTCCGGCGGACCCACGATTGTGCGACGGAGACCGGAGGGAGTCGGTAGAAGGTCGAGTTGACCTCGACGATCGGAAAGAAGCCGGTGTAGAACCGGAGCCGGTCACTGGCGCCCCGCTTGGGATAGAACCGGCCCACCCACTCCGAATAATCCCATCCGCTCGTCCCAAGGTAGGTCGCGCCCACGTACCGTCGGACGGACCAGTCGGCGGGGGAACAAATAAAGTCGAGAGAGAGGGTGAAACACGCACCGCCGGGACGACGCGGTGCCTCCCTGCGGCAAAGGCCAAATAGGCAGCCCGGGCTGAGTAGACCTACCCACCGAGAAGGCAGCACCGATGGTTCAAGTGGACGTCGAACTGGGCAAGTGCACCGGATGCGCCCACTGCCGGGACGTCTGTCCGGTCAATGTCTTCGAGATGAAGCCCCGGGACCAGTTTCCCGACGTGGTCGACGACGCGGCGATCGGGGCGAAGTTCCAGTTCCGCGGGGAGAAGTCGCTCGTGGTCAACGGGCCCGAGTGTATCGTGTGCGAGGCCTGCCTCTTCGAGTGCGAGGGGGAGTGCATTACGATCACCGATGACGAGGGCAACCTCCACCATTCGACCTACAAGTGAGCGCCGCGGACCCTTCGGTCCCGCCGGAGCGCTCCGTCCCGTGCGTTTCGGGCGCACGCTCCTCGGACGCCGCGGCAGGCGTTAAATAGGGTAGTTCCCCGGCGGAGACGCCGTGGACGAAACAGGGGCGGGCATCGGCCGAACTGCCGTCATCGGCGAGCGCGAACTCGCGATCGGCTTTCGACTGATCGGCCTGCAAGACGTGGTCGACGTCGCGCCCGCGACCGCCTCCGCTGAGTTCCAACGGTTGATGACGCGCGACGACATCAACCTCGTCATCGCGAGCGAGGGGGTCCGCCGCCGGCTCTCCGAGAATCAGCGCGTTCACGCGGAAGGATCCCTCCAGCCGCTCGTCGTCTTCGTACCCTCCCCCACGGGGGAGTACGAGGTGGAAAGCCTCGCCGCGCTCGCGAAGCGCGTGCTCGGCATATCGCTCCAGGTCTGAACGTATCCGGAGGGTTCGCATGGGAGTCGTTACACGAGTATCCGGTCCGGTCGTCGCCGCCGAAGGCCTCGCCGGCGCCAAGATGTTCGACATCGTTCGGGTCGGCGACCTGGGCTTGATCGGAGAGATCATCCGCCTCGTGGGAGACACGGCCTCCGTCCAAGTCTACGAGGACACCACGGGCGTCCGGCCCGGCGACAAGGTCGAGAACACTGGCCAAGCGCTCTCGGTCGAGCTCGGTCCCGGCCTTCTCACCTCCATCTACGACGGGATCCAACGCCCGCTGGACGTGCTCCAGAAGAACCTCGGCGATTTCATTACCCGAGGCTCCGTCGCGCCGCCGCTCGACGAGAAGAAGCGGTGGGAATTCACCGCCACGGCCAAGGTCGGAGAGGAGGTCCAGGCCGGAACGATCCTCGGAACGGTCCCCGAAACCCCCCTCATCGTGCACAAAGTCCTCGTCCCCAATGGCGTGACGGGCACGCTCAGCCGACTATCGAGCGGAACCTACACCATCCGGGACTCGATCGGCGAGGTCAAGACGCGCGGCGGCGCCGTGCCGCTCGGCCTCAGTCAGAAGTGGGTCGTTCGGGTGCCCCGGCCGGTTCAACAAAAGTTGCCGCCGGACATCCCGCTCCTCTCGGGACAGCGGGTGGTCGACACCTTCTTTCCGGTCGCCAAGGGGGGCGCGGCCTGTATTCCAGGACCCTTCGGAAGCGGAAAGACCGTTCTGCAGCAGCAACTCGCCAAATGGTCCGATGCCGACGTCGTAGTGTATGTCGGGTGCGGCGAGCGTGGCAACGAGATGACCGAGGTGCTCGCCACCTTCCCCAAGCTCGTCGACCCGAAGTCCAAACGTCCGCTGATGGAGCGGACGATCCTCATCGCCAACACCTCCAACATGCCCGTCGCCGCGCGAGAGGCGAGCGTGTACACCGGCATCACCCTCGCCGAGTACTACCGGGACATGGGCTACGACGTGGCCCTCATGGCCGACTCCACTTCCCGATGGGCGGAGGCGATGCGGGAGATCTCGGGTCGGCTCGAGGAGATGCCCGGGGAAGAGGGCTACCCGGCGTACCTCGGTCGCCGCGTCGCCGAGTTCTACGAGCGATCCGGACGCGTCACCGCACTCTCTCCCGAGGGTCGCGAGGGTTCCGTCTCGGTGATCGGCGCGGTGTCGCCGCCGGGCGGGGACATCTCCGAACCGGTCTCCCAGAACACGCTCCGGGTCGTCCGGGTATTCTGGGCGCTGGATGCCTCGCTTGCCGCCCGCCGACATTTCCCCTCGGTGAACTGGCTCCAAAGCTACTCGCTGTACGCGGGCGAGTTGGAGCCCTGGTTCCGTAGCCACATCGCGCCCGATTGGGGCGCGCTGAGGCAGCGAGCCATCGAGACCTTGCAGAAGGAATCCGAACTGCAGGAGATCGTTCAACTCGTCGGCGTCGATGCGCTTCCGGAGCGGGAGAAGGTCATCCTCGATGTGGCTCGAATGATTCGGGAAGACTTCCTTCAACAGAGCGCCTACGACGACGTCGACACGTACACGT
>JBARJD010000019.1:0-24044 GCA_049800095.1 Thermoplasmata archaeon
CGTTCAACCCGTACCCAAAAACAAAGTGGCTCTACCGTCAGGAAATTGCCCATCGCCGGGCATCATTCTAAGAGCCCTTTCGACCATTCTTCCTTCATGCGCGAGCCCACGAAGATCGCCCAAGAAGCAGACGGCTGGAAACCCATACCCGATCCGGAAGGTCGCTATTCCACCGGGACAGCAGACTTCGACCGGCTGCTTGGGGGAGGCTTCCACAGGGGCAGCTATGCCCTGTTCGGACTGGATGAGACCGTCGGAACGGAGGATCTTGACCTCTTACTCTTCCCCACCTTCCTCAATGTCCTGTATCAGTCCCGGGGGATACTTGCCATTCTAACGTCCCGAGACTCTCCCCACGATTTTCGTGCACGGCTGACGCGTTTTGTGACTCGTCGGAGGTTCGATAGCCGGGTCCGGATCTGTGACTACGTCGGGGAGGACCAGGGCCCGCCGTATGTCGTGACGCTGAATCCCCATGGGAAGGACAAAGCCACTGCGAAGGTGGTGGAGGCAGAGAAAGCGGTGCAGGGGAACCGCAAGAAGTCGTTCCTTGAGCTCACCGCCTTCGAAGTCTTCGACACGTTGATGGGCTCAGAAGCGGCCACGCGGTTGTTCTTCCAAGGAGTGAAGCGAAGTCGAATGCTGGGAAATCTTGGGATCGGCTTGCTCGGCCCAGGGCTCGGGTGCGCCGCCGGTGTACGCCGAATGGCCGACACGGAGTTCGCGCTCCATCGCGACGAGGTCGGGCTCATCATCCGTGGCGTTCGACCTGCTTTCCCGAGCTACGTAGTGACCGAAGACCTCCACGCCGGCCCGCCGCACGTCGTGTTTGTCCCCCGACCGTCTTGAACGGGGGGTTGTGCGAACGGGTCGGCTCCGCCCGGGGCGCAACGGTGTCGGGCACCCTTCGTGCGGGGAGAGGTCGCGAATCCTATGGGGCCGCACAAATCGTAGAGGATCCCGAACCCCCTGGGAATGCCGGAATCCGTGTTGGAGGTTCTTACGTCATAGGCTGAAGGTTGCGGCTCACGAGGGACCGGAGCTCTTCGAACCGAGGCTCCCTCCTCGCCTCGGAGAATAACGGAGAATGCCTGACGTAACTCAGTTGGAGCGTGTGGTCTTTCGCCGCAGCGTCGTGAACTCGAAGAGTTTGTCCTTGTCTCCAAAGGCTTGAAAGATGAAGCCGCCTGAAGAGGCGGGGGACATGCTGGCCGAAAGCTTCCCGTTAATTTCCATTATTGAGGTGACTTCCGCCCTGCCCGAACGGCGCCGTCGGGTAGCGAGGGCGGTGCACCACGGATCATGGCCACCCGTGCGGTATCGATCCCGCAACCCCCTCACATCCTCAGTGCTAACAGCTCTCTTCTCCGAGCCCTGGTCTCATACCGCGCTCGCCGAGCCGGTTAGGGCGTGGGAAAGCGGGCGGTCATGTGCCGCGTCTGTTCGGGGCGGAACGCCTTAATGCCTCGAGCAGCGGTAAAAACTCGTACTGGCCTGCGTGCAATGTGCCGTTGACAAAGAAGGTGGGGGTGTCGCCGACGCCGGCCTCCGCGGCGCTCTCCAGATCCTCGTCGACACGTCGGGCCGCGGCTCCGGAGGAAAGATCCCGGTCGAAATCCTCCATCTCGATCGGGAGTCCCTGGACGAGCTCCCGAAGGGTCAGGTCCGAGAGGTCATCTTGGTGCGCGAACAGCCGGTCGTGCATCAGCCAGAATTTTCCTTGAAGGCCCGCGGCCTCCGCTGCCTCTGCGGCCGGCCGCGAACGCGGATGAAGCATTGGTTGGGGAAAGTTCCGGAAGACGAAGCACAGGTCATCCTGCAGCTCCCGGACGAGTTCGGTCACCGCGCCGAGCACGTTCCGACAGTGAGTGGAAGCGTAGTCGCCGTACTCCACGAGCGAATACCGCGCCGATGCGGACCCGAGGCAGTTGTCTCGACCTTCCATCGGCAGGATGAGGCGGGGCAAATCAGCGTTCGGGTCCATGGATCCTCAGGCTGACCGAGGCACTATAGGGCATTTCCCTTTCGGACGAAGCGCCGAGGCCGCGCGCCGGCCAGCGGGACAGCGGAACGGATATCTTTCGGAGCGCCTACCGAGCCGGCGCCCGGTCCGAGGAGAAACGATACCGATGGCAGGGATCGATGGTGCGCCTCGTCATTTGCGGGTCGTGTCGAGCCAGATTGAGTTGGACGATATCTCTGGGAGGGTGCTGTTTCCCTCGCCGGCCCAGGGCCCATGGTTGCCCTTCCTCCGCATCGCGGAGACCAGCACATCGGGTGGCGGGGACGACCCGGAAGGGCATACACATCGCGAAGAGGAGGTCTTGAACTACATCGTAGAAGGCCGGGTGGAGTACGAGGATGATGTCGGTCGTCGGGCGCTTCTCGGACCGGGGTCGGTCGAACTCCTGACCGCCCGCGAGGAGACACGTCACAAACTGATGGGCGCGATTGAGCCTACGAGGACCCGATGGTTGTCCGTGGTCGTCCGGTGTGTGCCGGAGATGGGAGAACCGGACCATCGCGCGCAGGTCGCGCACGGACCCCCGCCCGCCCGAAGAGGTGACGCAACCCTCGAGCGGCTCTTGGTCGGACCGGACTCCCCGGTGGTGTCGGGCGCCGGGCTTGAATGCGTTGACATCGAGTTTCGCAAAGAGGGTCGGTGCGTGTGTCTGATAGGACGGGAACGGAGAGCGGTGGCCTACGTCTTCGAGGGCTCTGGATCGGTCGACGGCCAACTCGCGGACGCGGGGGCGGGCGCGCTGATCGACAATGTAACAGAGGTTTCGATCCAGGCCCGAACCGGAACTCGGGTGCTCCTGGCCTCGGCGCCCCGTAGGCAGATAGAGACCCCCTCGTGACGGGCCCCTAGGGGCCGGCCGAGGCCATCGCCTTCGACCGACCTTTACGCGGTGTCGAGGTCCCCGGCCGAATCGGACAAAGGCTCCGGCGCGGCGCGAGGAGACTTCGCCGCGGAAGGTTGTGCTGTCGAACGGGTCACCGATCGCTTGAACAAGGGAGCCATGAGCGGAACGCCCCGGACGAGCACGTACGCCACGAAGACGATGGTCACGATGAAGAAACTCGTGGGTTCGATCTCGTAGAACCCGATGAAGATCCCCGCCCACGTCGCGCTCAAGGCGACGAGCACCGCGATCAGCACCGCGTAGAGCGGGCGCTGGGCGAGCCGGATGGCGATGGCCGCCGGAGTCACGGTGAGTGCGAATATCAACAGGACGCCGATAATCGTGACCGCGATCGAGATGGCAACGGCCAGAGCGAGCATGAAAATCACCCCGAGCGCCAGGGTATGCATTCCCTTGGCCTCGGCGACGTCCTCGTCCAGAGAGGCGAACAACAGTTGACGGTAGACGAGCGCCAGTGCGGCTAGAACGGGGATGCTCACCTCGATCGTGAGCAACACCTGTGCATTGCTGACACCGACGATGTCTCCGAACAGGATCGAGTAGGCCTCGGAGGCGAACCCGCGATAGAAACTGATGAACAGCAACCCGAGACCGAGCATGAAGGCGAGAATTGTACCGATCTCGACGTCGCGATGGGCGGCCTTCTGGCCGAGAAGGGCCATCCCGGCTCCAGAGACGGTCGTGAAGAGCAGGAGACCGTAGAGCGGATTCACGGCAAAGAGGACCGCCCCGGCGGCCCCGGAAAACCCGACGTGACCGAGCGCATGGGCGGCGAACGAAGACCGACGGAGCACGACCAGGTAGCTCACGACGCCGGCGACGATGGAGATGATCGTCCCCGCCTCGAACGCGTTCCGTACGAATTCATATTGAAGCATCTCGCGAAGGTCACCGATCAGATTCCAGCTCCACCAGACCCAGCCAAAGCCGCTCATGCGTCCGGGTCCCGGTGGGAATCTTCGCCCCCGACGATCACCATGTTGCCACGGGAATCCCGCAACACTTCGACGCGGACGCCGTACAGTTCCGTGAGGCTCGTCGTCGTCAGGACCTCGCTCGGCAGCCCCGTCGCCACGCGGCCGTTGGCGACGTAAATGACTTTGTCCAAACAACGGATGAGCGGGTTGATGTCGTGCGCCACGAGAAGGGTAGCCACGTTGCGAGTCCGCACGAGGCCGTTCACTAGCTGAACCAACTCCTCCGCCCTCCGGATGTCTAGGCTCGCCAACGGTTCGTCCAGCAGGAGGAGCTCTGGATTACCCGCCAGCGCCTCCGCCAGGAAGATCCTCTGCAGTTCCCCCCCCGATAGAGCGCCGAGCGATTTCTTCCCAAGCTCCGTCGCTCCCACGGATCGGAGGGCATCCTCCGCCGCTTCTCGCTCCTTACGGAACATAGAGGGAGCGACGTTCGGGATCCACCGATTTCCCGAGTAACCCAGTCGGACGAGCTGGTCCGCCTGGACATTCGTGTCCTTGTCTACCGTGTGGCTTTGTGGTACGTAGCCGATCCTTGGATTGCCGCGCCGGGGGGATTCGCCGAAGAGCTGTACCGACCCGCCCGTGGGCCGAACCAATCCGAGGAGTAGTCGAAACAAGGTCGTCTTTCCGGCCCCGTTCGGACCGATGACAGCGACGAACTCGCCGCGGTTGATGCGGAAGTTGGCGTCGCTCCATACCGTGTGGCCCTTGTAACCCACCTCCAAGTGGTGGGCTCCCGCGATCTCAAGCGGCACGGCCGTATGTTCCTCGAGCCCCGGAGTTACGCGCTGGGCGTCATTCTCCAAGCGCGTTGGCGTTCAACGCATCCTGCAGCGAGTCTAACTCCCCCATCATCCAGGTTTGGAACGAGACATTCGGTGGTTGGATCGTCTCGGTCACAAACATCGTCGTCACGTTGTGCTCCGCCGCGATGGCCTTCATGTTGGTCGTAATGGGGGTGACGGTCTGTTCGTTGTAAACGAGTACCTTGACATTACCGCTCTCGAGCTGACACTCGAACTGCACCTCGCTCGCGTCGGAAGGGTCGCTCCCTTCAGCGATGGCCTCCATGAAGGCCGGGGGAGATACCAGATCGAGGTCGGTCGCGTTCGCCAGGTAAACGAATATGCTCTCGGTCGACGCTACCTCAGCGCCGGCGAATTGGTCCTTGATCTGTGTGACCCGTGAGTACAGCGATCCTAGTGACGCGGTCACGTTGTCGTATTGACTCGTGAAGTACCCAGTCAGGCCAGGTGCGATTGACGTGAGGTTATGGAACATCCAGGCCACCGTGTCGTTGACGTACGCGGGATTGTACCACAGGTGAGGGTTTCCGGTCACGATTCCCCCCGTCACCCGCACTCCTAGGCTGTCGCCCACGTTCAGGATTGTCTGATTGGCATTTCCATCGGCCCCAATGAGTTGGGTCGCCCACCCGTCGTACCCCACGTTGTTGACGATCACGTATCGTGCGGCGCTGATGGCCTTGGCATCCGAATCGTTGGCTTGGTACTCGTGCGGGTCCGTGTTAGGGTCCGTGACGATGCTTGTCACGTTCACGTGGATTCCCCCAATCTGCGAAACCAGGCTTCCCCAGAAATTCTCTGCGGCGACCACGTTGATGACTTCACCGGGATTGGAGGCCGCAGAAGATCGGATGTGTGCGGCAGGTGTCTGGACGGGAGCGGTGGGAGAGCTGCTCTGGGATGGTGTATCGTAATTCGAAGGGCTTTCTGCCTCGGTTGCGTCCGGTGCTCCCGATTGGGCGGCCGACGCCGACGGTCCACAGGGGGAGCCGGGACTGCTTAGGAGATAGCCGGCGTAGATTCCCGTCCCGGCTAGCACTATCACGAGGGCCGCCGCGATCACGATTTTTGAGTTCTTCCGCAGGACTAGCTCCCTCCTTTCTTGTCGGAACACGGAGAGATGGGCTGGCCGTGGGGACAAATGGAGGGATGCCCTTCGGCCGCACAGAGTTGCTCCACGGTATGATGGGAGATGGCCAGGTCGACCTCGCGGGCGGCGTCGCAGGTATCTTGAGGGGCGAGGCCGAGCTTGCTGAACAGGCTCTCTGCCACGCGGTGATGGCGTTGATACTCCACGAGGGTGTTCCGACCCTTCAGTGTCAGACGGGACTTCCCTCTATGGCGGGAGATGAGCCCCATCTCCTCGAGAGGGGTCAGGTGGCCCAATGCCGAAGGGGGACTCACATTGAGCGAGTCCGCCATGATTTTGAGGGAGACTCCACGTTCCAGGGTCTCTCGACTACCGATCATCCGAAGCGCGTCCACCTGACGACGAGTCAGACGCTGGAGCGTCTCCATGGGGTTCCTTCACGAAAGCGAACTATATATCGGTGCCCCTAATTATTAGGTATATAGAAATGTTTGCGGGTTGACTCGTCAACTTCGGAATCCTCTTTGCCTTCGCTCGAGAAATGCCGCGAGGCCGATTTCAGCGGTCCATAGGCCCTTTCCCCCCGCGGAACTTCAGGTCGTAACAATGAGTGTTTTACGTCACGGCGACAGGTTGCGAGTCCGCCTTCCCTTTTTTCTAGTCGGAATCAGATGTATAAATGCGCATTGGATCCGGTCCGATGCTCAGGACGGAAATGGGACTTAAGTTGCGTCGAAGAAGCGTCTATGTTGCGACGATCGCAGCCATACTGGTAATGGTAGCCGGATTCGCATTGGCTGGGTTCATTAGTATCATCACAACTGGGGGACAGAACGGTTTCAGCGCGACCTCAGCGACAGGCACGTCATACGCCACAGGTACGCCCTCGGTAAACCTGGTCTGGACGACCGCTTCTGGCACCTGCGGAACACCCACGGTTACCGCAAACGATGCGGACGTCTACATTACGGGTGAAGTGGCGTGTCAGACGCTGAGCCCTGACTGGTTCGAGGAGCTGAGCTTCCCCGGTACTTCCCTAGTCGCAAACCCCGTGGACAATTTCGCCGTAACAGTGGGGACCAACGCTCCGGTCCTGTTCACCGTCTCGTTGACTACCACGGTGACCCATGCCATCACCACGAACGTCTTTTACGAGGTAGGCACATCCGCGACCGCTACGACCTCTAACGTGGGAATCACTGGCGATTAAGCCACGCGCTGCGAGGGGCATCCTGCTCTCTCCCAACCCCTTCCCCCGACCCTTTTTCATAAGTGTCTGCGGAATCCTCAACTGACGAGGCTCATGGCGAGAGCGCCCTAGCCGACTCGGGCCGGCACCCAGCCTCTTCGGGACTCGACGTCATTACCCGGGGGTGGGAGCAGATGGTCGTGCTGTTGAGCCCCGCGGCATCGGGTACCTCAGGATCGCCGCCACCCCACCGAACGCCTTAGAGAGCATCTCTCCTTCCTCGCTTTCCGCGGAAACGAGCCGGACCGACGCGTTCGAGTCGGCGGCCTTTCGGAACAGCTGCTCCACGTAGTCTTCCTCGGAAACGATCTCGGGCGGGGAACCGCCGCATTTGGGACAGGGGGCGGAGGCAACCTTCTCCACCTCCGCGTCGGGTAACGTCCGCGTGAACTCGTTGCCGCACGAACTGCACTTGAAATGCACCCGCTTCTTCCGAAGACCCTCGGAAACGAGGAGAATGTCAACCGCGCCGGCGTCCAGCGCCCCGAGCACCTCGGCCTCTCCGTACGCGGCCAAGCCGGCTTCGGACTTCCGAACCTCGTTCAGGAAGCGTTGCACTAGGCGCTTCTCATCGTGGATCTCGAGGCCGTGGAGGGTTTGCGTGGCCTTCTCCACGAGCTCCTTGAGGCCGTACTCATCGGTGTATCCTGTGTCGAACAGCGGCTGCACCACCTTCTGCTGGATCTCGTAGTGGAGGAAGCCCTCCTTCACGAAGAAATCCTTCGTGGCGCCCGGCCCGCCGACCAGGACTCCCTTGAGCGAATCCTTCTTCGGGAGGAAAAGTTCGTTCGCGATCTCCCCCACCCGGACGAAGAAGTCGTGCGCCGCGTGTTCGATCAGTCTTTCGAAGCGGTGCTGGGACTGGCCGCCACGACCGTGCTTGGAAGGAACCTGAGACTGCTTGTTCCTGAGCGCCTCGACTCGCTTGCCCCGGAGGAATCCGAGCGTCACCTCGGCTCGGTCGATCACGATGAGACCCCACAGCTCGGGTTCGTGGATCATGTCGACGAGAGGGTCCAGGAAGAACGTCGAATCGCAGCGGTAGAGGTACGTGTTCAGCGGCTCGGGGGGCTCGACGATGAACGTCACCGGCACCGATTTGTCGGCCCCGACGGCCTTGCTGCCCACGAAGAAGGCGACGCCGTTCTTCGGTGGCTCCTTGAACTGACGCACCCGTCCCATGAGCGACTCGATCGCCCACATGACGTTCTTCCGAGTTGTACGGCTCTTGATGTTCGAACTCTGGGCGTATTCATTCCGCAGGTACGCCATCACGTCGGAGAGCTGTTTCGCCGGGGGTACGTAGAGCGAGATGAGCTCCGTCGCGCGCCCGCGGGCCGAGGCGATCTCGTCGAGCTTTCGCTTAAAGGTGTACCGGGCCAACTGCGTATCTGGTTCCGCCGCGGCCGTCATTCAGGCCCCTGCGGCGGTGGTCGACGGGTAAGCGCCCGTCCCGGCGCGGTGCAGTCAGAGCAGCTGCTGCACGTGCTCGGAGATCGTGTCTTCGGGATACGCACCGACGATCCGATCCACGAGCTTGCCCTGTTTGTAGAACAAGATCGTCGGGATGCTCATGATGCCCAGCGCGCCGGCCTTGTCGGAGTTGTCGTCGGAGTTGAGCTTTCCGAACGCAACCTTCCCGTTGTACTTCTCCGACAAGCGGTCGACGATCGGAGAGACCATCCGGCACGGTCCGCACCACGGGGCCCAAATGTCGATGACGGCCGCGGCGTTCTGCTCCGTGAACTTGTCAAAGCTGGCGCTGTCGAGTGTGGAGACTGACATGCTTCGATTCCTCCCGTACGGTATCGCGACGAACATCGCCGCCTTTAAACCATTACCGTGGAAGTGACGTAACTCAGAATGTGGCGTCGTCGCGCCGCCGCCTCGCGGTGACGTGTTTTCGGTGTCTTCCGGTTGGATAAAGTAGGGGTATCGCTTTCCCCGGTCGATGGACCCAGGGGCCTCTCCATCGTCTGTCCCGATATCGATGGAGCGGTCTTCGATCACCCTTCCGCCGACCTTGCGTAGCCGACCTCCCGTACTGCTCCGGTCCGCCATGCGGCGCGTGATTCGTCAGCGCATGGTGCGGTTCCGGCAGGCGTCGATCGACCGTTTGGGAGTTCTGACCGGGCGGCCCGGCTTGGAGATCCGAGGTTTCCGCCGCGAGCTCGTCGGCAGCGCACTCCCCGACGTGCTCATCAACCGCGGCGCGGCGCTCCCCTTCACTCAGGAGTTTCCGCAGGCTGTTCTGCTCTACCTGCTCGTTCGGAGCCATCGCCCCCAGCGGGTGATCGAAACCGGCGTCCGGCCGGGGTACACGACCGCGTGGATTCTGGCGGCACTCGAAGCGAACGGAGAAGGGTCGCTGCACTCGCTCGGACCCGGTCCCACCGGGCACCGAAACCAGGCCGTACGGGACGTCACGGTCGGCCAGTTTGTCCCGCCGGCCCTCCGCAGTCGCTGGACCCTCGTCCTCGGTAACACCGAGGACAACCTCCGAGAACTTCTGGCGGAGCAGCGGCCCGTCGACCTGTTTCTCTACGACAACGGGCTCGACGCGGACCGCGCGCGGTTCGAGCTCCATTCGGCGTGGGCCGCTCTCTCGCCCCGAGGCATTCTACTGGCCCACCACGTCGATGCCAACCCCGCGTGGTCGGACTTCTGCCACGCGCAAGGAGTGAGAGAGCAGATCCTCGACCCCGGGCCACCCCGACTCGGTGCGGTCGGTATGCGCCTTGGCCCCGGGGCCTGATCTCCCGGCGCCGGGTCGTCAGCGCTCGAGCTCTTCGACCAGGTGCTGGACCGCCGGGAGGATGAGCTTCTCGAGTGCCGTTCGTACGGCGCGCTCCGAGCCGGGCAGGGCGAAGACGGGTTTGTCGCGGACGAGGAAGAGAGCGGCCCGGCTCAGCATCGCGAGGGGTCCCACCTCTTGGTAGCTCAGGCTACGATAGAGGTCCCCGAACCCGTCGAGCCGTCGGCCCCCCATCGCTTCGAGGGCGGTGACCGTCAGGTCCCGCGAACTCACTCCCGTGCCCCCGACGGTCACGGCCGCTTCGACCGGAATCTCCTTGAGGATTGGGTCGAGCTTGTCCCGCACATCGGCGACACTGTTCGCCACCAGGTCGTAGTGGAGGACCTTGTGGCCAGCTTGGCTCAGCAGGTCGCGCGCCAGGTGACCCGAGGGGTCGTCCTCGGCGGTATGCGTGTCGGATACGCTGAGCACGATGAACCCGATGGAACGATCCCCCCCGACGTGATGTCGTCCCGCGCTCGTCGCAGCTTCCGTCATCGTTTGCCCCTCGCCATCGCCCGTTTCTCCCGGGCGACGACACGGACCGGGCCGAGTCGAGTCTCCGGGTAACTGCCGCCGCGAGTTTTCTCCAGGTACTTGACCATGTCCCACACCGTAAGAAGGGCCACGGTGGCCCCCACCAGGGCCTCCATCTCGACCCCCGTCCTCCAGAGCGCTTCCGCCTCCGCCTCGACGCGGACCCCCGTACGTGTCGAACGGACCTCGACCCGGCTGCCGGTCAAGGGGATCGAGTGGCAATGGGGAATCAATTCCGGCGTCCGTCGCATCGCCATTAAGCCCGCGAGCTCGGCGGCGGCCAACGGATCGCCCTTCTCCACCCGACCGGACCGGATGGCGCGCCGGCTCTTCTCCGTGAGACTCAACGCGCCCTCCACCAAAGCCCGACGATAGACGACGGGCTTGAGGTGGACTCGACGCTGCGCCGTCATCCGGTCACCGAGTTCCCGGCTTCAGGGTGGCGATCCGAGCGAGCACGGACTCGAGTTGGATCCGGTCCGACGCGCCCTGAGCGAGCCGGAAATCGACTTCGGCCAGGTACTGGATGAGTTGGATCTTCTCGGTGGGAGGCACGGGGGGTCCTGGATCTCCCACCACGTAACTGTGCAACGACCGGAGGATGTCCTCGCCGCTGGCTCCCCGTTCCACGAACAGCCGAAACAACTGTTCCCGCGCGGAGAGGAAGTCGCCTTGGAGCGCGGTGCCGAATATCGCTTCCACCTCGTCGCGCAAGGGTGCGGTGATCACATCGCGGATGGCCGCGAGGTCGACCCGATCCCGGTACGTCGCGGCCAACTGGAGAAGGTTGATCGCGCGACGCAGGTCGCCGTCGCTGGCCTCGATGATCGCCCGGTACGCATCGGCTGAAACCTCTCGCTTTTCGGCAGCGGCGATCCGCTTCAACTGGTCGTGGATCTGGTCTGGTGAATAGATACGGAACCGAAAGACCGCGCACCGAGATTGGATCGGATCGATGATTCGCGACGAGTAGTTGCAGGAAAGGACGAACCGGCACGCGGCGGAGTATCGTTCCATGAGGCGCCGAAGCGAGCCCTGTGCCTCCGCGGTCAGGTTGTCCGCTTCGTCGAGGAAGAGGATCTTGAAACCGCCCCCCATCGGGGCGCTCCGAGCGTAGTTCTTGATCGTCGTGCGCACCGTGTCGATGCCGCGCTCGTCGGAGGCGTTCAACTCCAAGAAGTTCTGCCGCCACTCCTCCCCGAAGAGGTCGCGTGCCAACGCGATGGCCGCCGTGGTCTTCCCCGTTCCGGGGGGGCCGGCGAACAGTAGATGCGGCATCGACCGTTTCTCCGCATACGCCCGAAGAACCGGGATGATGGAGTCTTGGCCGACCATATCGGTCAGGCTCCGGGGTCGATACTTCTCGACCCAGACCGTGTCTCGTTCCTCTACCGGCATCGGAGCAATCGGAACCGGACCGAACAACGCACTTAGGGTTTGTTGGCGATTGACATCGCGTTAGATACAGGATATATCGCCGGCTGGCCTCGGCCGGCTCTGGTTCACACCATGCGTCCGCTCCTGGCCCACCTGCAGTTCCGGGGAACGATCCGAGAACGGTCGGTCGAGCCCTACGTCCGAATATTGAAAGCTCTCCAAGCGAAGCGCCGCGTACGGGGCGTCCTCCTGGACATCTCGAGCGGAGGCGGCGCCGACATTCCATCCCAGGATTTCTACATGGCTGTAAAGCGCCTCAACGCCGCAAAGCCGGTCGTCGCGTCGATCGGCTCCGTGGGGGCTTCCGGCGCCTACATGGCCGCCCTGGGCGCGCGCAAGATCTACGCGTACCCCGAATCGATCGTGGGGTCGATCGGAGTGGTGTACCCCCACATCGCCGTCCGGGAATTGCTGGAGAAGGTCGGTATCCATCTCGAGATGTTGCACGAGGGACGACACAAGGACGCCTACCAGGGGGTCCGCGACCTGACCGACGAGGAACGCACGAAGTTGCAGGCGGTCATTTCCGACAGCTATCGTGGCTTCGTAGAAACGGTGGCTCGGGAGCGACACCGCTCTGTGGAGCAGATTCTGCCCCTCGCCACGGGAGAATTCTGGTCGGGCCGGAAGGCCCTCGAGCTCGGATTGATCGATGCCCTCGGAGACCGCGACGCGGCGCTCCAGGACCTGGCCCAAGGCACCGGCGTTCCGGTCGGGCGCACCGTCCGGGTGGCACCCCCACGACCGTTCATGGAACGGTTCGTGTCGGGTGGCATGAGTTTCATCGGAAGCGGCTTGCGCGATGGCGTCCGTGACGCGGTAGAAGATCTCGCCTTCGACTCGCTGTTCGGTCGGTAGGCGACGGCCGCCGCCCTGTCGTCGGGGTTAAATAGCGGCCTCCGCCGTGCAGGGGTAGATGCCGCCCGAAGGCCGCCAGCGCGCGTTCAGCTCCGCCGCCGGTCTCATCCAGTACTACGACATGGAGGAGACACGGGCGCTGAAGATCGCCCCGTACTACGTACTGATGCTGGGCATTGGCGCGGCCATCCTCGTCGAAGTGCTCAACTGGAAGTTCTCGTAACGGGCCGATTCCCCGATCCGGAACTCAACTGGCCGAAGCCCCGGTCGGCCCGAGTCCGGGAAGGAAGCGACCTTCTTCGCGGAGGCCCAGCAGCACCACTTTCGACTCCGGGGACTCATCGAGGATCCGATACTCAACGCGTGCCGCGAGTCGGCGCGCGAAGGCGCGAACGGCCTCGTGCGCCGGTACATGCGCCCGCGAGAGCCGCTGGCGCGACTTCCCCATGTAGACATACCCCTTGGGCTCAATAAAATCCGGCCGGGCGACCGAGTCGAGCTCCGCGTACTGATCCTCCCAACCCAAGTTCCAGCCTTGGACCAGTGTATGCCGTATCACGCGACGAGTCTTCAGGTGCCGGACGATCTGCAGCGACTCTTCAAGGCGCTGCCAGGCGTCTTCGTGGGCCGGGAGAGTAAGGCGCCGGAACAACGCCTCATTCGGCGCCGTGACCGACACATACAGCTGGGTCGGCAAGGGGTCCAGGTGGCGCAGCGCGTCCGGGTTCGTGCCGTTTGTGACAAGGAAGGTGGTGATCCCCCGGCTGTGACAGATCTCGAGGAAACGGTTCATCTTCGGATAGAGCGTCGGCTCTCCCGTCAACGAGATGGCAATGTGACGTGGCTGACGCGCCTCCTCCCATCGGGCCTCGGGCACGTCGCCTTGGCCCTTGAACCCGGAGATCGCGCGTTGCTGGGCCTCCAAGGAGCGGTCGAGGAGCGTTTCCGGGTCGTCGTACTCCGGCATCGATTCGTCGTTCTCCCAACCCTGGTTTCTCCAACAGAAGCGACAATGGAGGTTGCAGGAATCGATGGCGGGTGACATCTGGACGCACCGGTGACTCTGTATTCCGTAGAACCGCCCCTTGTAGCAGTCGCGCCCGTTGAGGATTGACTGACGGGTCCAGTAGCAGGTCTTCACCGCGCTATGCCGACCGACGAGCTGGTACCCCTGATTGGAGAGTTCGGCCGACAGGTCCTGGTCGCCCATGCGCAGCGAGCGCAGGACAGCGTCCGCCGATTAACACTTTGGCCGGGCAAGCAAAGGGCCGGTTCAGGACCGGCCCGCCATTCCCTCGAGCTCCGCCGCGACGGAGGTCACCCGGGCAACGATCCCGGCCGCACGTCGACGTGCCGTTTCAGGATCCGGATCTTCAGAGAAGATACGGAACAGCGGCTCGGTGCCGGAAGGTCGGAGGAGCACCCAGCCGCGTCCCTGGTACGCCTTCACGCCATCGAGGGTTACGACGCGATCGGCGCCTTGGGCCAGTTCGGCGGCGAGCCGGTCCATCACGGCCGGTCGCAGGCGCACGGGACACGGAACCTTCTCCTTCGCTACGAAGTATTGTGGGAGGTTGTGAAGCGCCTCGTCGAGGGAGATTTCGAGGCGCGTCAACAGGTCCAGCGTGGCCGCGAGGGTCATCGCGCCATCGCGCGCGAGTTGGAGCCGGGGGAAGATGTACCCTCCATTGTCCTCTCCTCCGAAGACCGCACCCCGTTCCTGCATCGCCCGCGTGATCGACGGAGAACCGACGGGAGTGTACAACACCTGCCCGCCCTCCGCTTTCACCACCTCCTCGACGCTCTGGGAAGCCGTCACGGGTACCACGACGAGGCCCCCGTGACGCTGGCGAACGAATTCCTGGGCGAACCAGGTCAGGATCCGTTCGCCGGGGAGGTAATGGCCCTTTCCGTCGACGAAGACCGCCCGGTCGGCGTCCCCATCGTGGGCGACCCCAAAGTCCACCCCGAGCGCGGGAACGGTTCGGACTAGTTCGATCAGGTTCTGCTCGGTGGGCTCGGAAAGGTGTCCTGGGAAAGTGCCATCGACTTGCCCATTCAGGGTTGTGAAGCGGCAACCCAGCCGGCGCAGAAGCGAAGGACTGGTCTCGGCGGAGGCGCCGTTCCCACAATCCAGGAGCACCCGGTGGTGCTTCGCGATGATCGCGTCACGACTGACCTTCGAGAGTATCCCGTGCAGGTATCGTTCTGCTCCGTGGGTATCAGAGTGGATGCCCCCGATCCGATCGAAGGGGACGCTCCGGAACTCCCCGGACTCGACGAGCGCTTCGATTCGTTCCTCCTCCCGCCGGGGAAGCTCCAGTCCGTCGGCGGCGATGCACTTGAGGCCGTTGAACTCTGGAGGGTTGTGGGAAGCCGTGACGATGACCGCCAACTGCGCGCCAACCGAACGGACGTTGTACTGGATCGCCGGGGTAGGGAGAAGGCCGAGTTCCACCACCGAGTGGCCGGCGGCCGCAAGGGTCCCCGACACGATTCCGGCGAACGCGGGACTGGAGGTTCGGCCGTCCCATCCAACGGCGACTGGGGCGCCGACCGGGTAGGCCCGACCTATCGCCGAGGCCACGGCGGTCACGAACGGCGCGGTCATTCGGTCTCCGACGACCTCGCGGATTCCGTTCGTACCGAAGAGCCGCACGGTCTCCCGGTGAGAGGCCGGATAGATAATCCCTGCGTCTCGGGGATTGGGAAAAGCCGTTTATCACCGGCACCCGCTTCGCACAGGAATGGACGAGCCCCACTGGCTGGCCGACGAGATGCTCGGTCGGCTCGCCCGGTACCTGAGATTTCTCGGGTATGATGCGGAGTATGCTCGAGGAGTAAGCGACGACGAGATTGTTCAACGGGCCCGTGCGGAGGGGCGCCGAGTCGTGACTCGGGACCGGAGGCTGGCGGGCCGGCTACCCGACGCGGTTCTGCTTATCCGGTCCGACATCGCCGGACAGATGCAAGAGTTGGACCGGGCCATCGGCGGTCTCCGACACGAGGTCCGCTTCGTTCGGTGCTCGACGTGCAACGGGGGACTGTCCTCTCTCGGCAAGCTACCTGCGCACCTTGCCAGACAAGATGCCATTCCTGTTGATGTTC
Source organism: Thermoplasmata archaeon (assembly GCA_049800095.1). Classification (GTDB taxonomy): domain Archaea; phylum Thermoplasmatota; class Thermoplasmata; order Lutacidiplasmatales; family UBA184; genus JAKIWV01. The sequence continues at coordinate 15,784 of JBARJD010000019.1, forward strand.
GAGGCGGGATCACGCCGGTCTATGCGTGCTCGCGGTGCGGCCACCTCTACTGGGAGGGAACTCACACTCGGTCGGTTCGGGCCCGACTGGCACAATGGTTTCCCTCGCCGCCGGTGGACGGATGATCGTCACGGTCTGGCTTTCCGGCGAGAATGAGCGACTGGCCCAATCCGAACTCGCTGCGGTCGCCCGGCGTTTAGGTGGCCGGTCTCTCAACGGGAAGGAGCTCGGGGTGGTGCCCCGTCGAGGCGTCGTCGAACTTCCGGACCGCATCGCTGCCGGTGAGCTATCCAAGCGATTGGCGCTGGCCCACCGCTGCGCCGAGCGATGGCCCGAAACCGACCCCGCGTCCATCGAAATTCGCCTGATGAGGCTGGGCGCATCCGGGAGTTCCGCCGCCTTTCAATGGGTATCCGGAAGCTCGGCAAGGCGCCCTCCGGATATGCTACGCCGCCTCGGCAACGCCTTTCGATCGGGGGGTGGCCGGATCGCACTGGAGCGCCCGGAACACCGGTTCTGGCTCGAGACCGACTCGGAGAGTAAGCTGTGTCTCTACGAGGAGACCGGCTGCGTGGACCGCACCGGCTTCTCCGCTCGAAGCACGCCTCGACTTCCCTTCCAACGGCCGGTGACGTTGGCTCCCCGCCTCGCTCGCGCGCTCGTCAATCTTGCCGGGGTGGGGCCCGGCGACCGGGTCGTCGACCCGTTCGTCGGGACCGGGTCACTTCTCCTCGAGGCCGCCCTCCTCGGGGCGCGCACGGTGGGGATCGACGCTAGCGCGACGATGATCCGCGGAGCGCTCGAAAACTTCGCTCTCCTGGGGCAGGTGCCGGAAATGCTCCGGCAGGCCGACGCCGCCGAAGCGGCTGACGAGTTCCCGACCGCAAGCTTTGACGCCCTCGTGACGGACCCGCCCTACGGTCGGGCCTCCGGTACGCGGGGGGAACCGCCGGAGCGCCTCTGGAGCCGGGCGCTGACGGCCTGGACGATGCGCGTGCGACCGGGCGGACGCCTCGGCATCGTGGTTCCGACCGGCGTTCAAGTCCCCCGGTTGGACGCACGGCTCGAGTTCGCGATTCCGCAGCGAGTCCACCGAAGCTTGACGCGGGAGTTCCGCGTCTACGTCCGGGAGATGGAATCCCCTCGGTCTCAGTAGACCTGGACGGTCTGGGGGGACGTGGGGCCGCCCCCGGACTCGTTGCAGTACTGCGACGCTGTGAACGAGACTTCCAGCGTCGCGGCTTGCGGGTTCGTATAGGTGATGTGCAGCGTGCCGCTTCCGTCCATGCCGAGCGCCAGGAACTGATCGGACGGCAAGCTCCAGGCTCCGACCCCATCGAACGTCGTGATATTGCCGTTGGGCAGCACGAGGGTCCACGACGAGTTCGCGAGGAACGAAGACAGCCCGGGACCTATGAGCGGCCCCGACGTATTCTGAAGGATCACCTCGGTCACGTTGGCCGAGATGGTGTAAGCGTGCGTCACCTGGTCGTGGTTCGAGACCGTGAGATTGATGAGCGAGGCGACGCCAAATGCGGTACCATTGACCGGCGCCGCGGTCGGTTTCTCGAGCGAGAAACTGTCGCCCGGCGTCGAGATCGGTACGAGAACAAACCCGCCGATCAACACCGCGACGACGAGGGCTCCGATGATGTACCGGCGGAGGCCGAGCGGACTCACGTCATTGAGTGGCGGCGGATGGCGCACCCCCAAGAGAATGATCAGACCGGCGAACAGGAGCCAGCCGAGGTAGAGGGTGAGGAAACCGATGAGCGCCAAAAAGATCACCGCGGCATAGCTCACGTAACGCGACCTGTCGCGGAACAGCGCCCGGAATACGTGTCCCCCATCGAGCTGTCCGGCGGGGAGCAGGTTGATGGAGGTCACCAGCAACCCCACCCAGCCGGCGAACGCGAGCGGATGGAGACTGATGATCGCCGCCGAGTTCGGCACGAACGCCGCGAGGGCCTCCCACACGAGCGGCAGGCCGATCAGCAGGTCGCCGTAGTTCACGCCGAGGATTGTCGGCCCACAGTTCGTCGGCGAAAGGACGGGCGCGTGGATGCTCAGGAAGATACCGGCGATGGTGACCGGGATTGCCACCACGAAGCCGGCCAGGGGTCCGGCCGCCCCGATATCGAAGAGAACTTTCCGGCTCGGGATCGGTTCTCGGAGGCTGATGAACGCCCCGAACGTACCGAAGATCAGGTACGGGGGCGGAACCGCCAGGAAGTACGGGAGCGACGCCTCGACATGGTGGTATCGAGCGACCACGTAGTGGGCCAGCTCATGGAGTCCGAGGATCGCGAGGAGCGGCGCGGCGAAGTAGACCCCGCCCCAAAGGAAGTCCGTTGGAGCCAGGGTGGCATGCCCGACATACGCGAGCCAGAGGAATGCTCCAGCAAAGGTCGTGGAGACGATGGTGGCGGCCAGCAACGCCAGATTGACCCAGAATCCCCACGTGTTCCGCTGCGGACGTCGGACGATCTCGACGGTGTACTCACCCCCCGCGTAGCGTAGCTGGGGAACGTAGAACTTCGGCCACAAGTCCTGGCGGAGCGCATCGAATTTCGCCTCGGCGGTGCCGGGGTCAGCGTGGACCAACAGCACGAGCGAGACCGGTGTGATCCGGGTCTCATAGACGGGAAAGAACCGGGACACTTCGGCCCGGAGCCAATCGATCTCGGGACCCGGGGGAGAGGGCGGCGGCGTGGCCACGGCTCACCCGGCCGGCGCGCCGGCCTTCGCCGCCTTCTGGGCCTTCTTGGCTCGTTCCTTGGAGGTGTAGCCGGTCATCGTCTCCAGGAATCGATTGTACCGACGAACGGTCTCGGCGGCGACGTCGTTCGGCACCTTCGGATTCATTCGCAACTCGACCAAAAGCTCACCCTTCCCGGGCCGTGCGGTCAAGGAATCGATCGCGCCGTAGCGCGCGGTCACCGCGTCCGCGGACCGGTCCGCCATCCCGAACTCGGTCCGACACGCATCGGCGATTCGCTCAAGTGTCAACTGGGCCCGGACCGCCGGGCGGACGCTGTAGCTTCCCAAGGTGGCTTATTCTATCGCCATCCGACCTTAAGGTTGACCGGGGAGATTCGGCCGCCGGTGCGCCTCGGCCCTTCGGCACGGGGCCGGAGGTCAAACGGTCTCGATCTCGAAGAGGACCCGATAGCCCCGGAGTAACCGAGTGACCTCGTCGCTGAGGTCGAGCAACTGGTCCGTTGTCGCCGGTCCGCGCCAATCGTAGAGAAAGTCGTAGTTCCCTTGGGTCGGCACGAAACCGAACCCCAGGAGCTGATCGGCAACCTCCGATGGCTTGGCCCCCTCGCTGTGGAAGCTGACGCGGAGATAGGTCTCCATCGGACGGACGACGGGCCGGCGGCAGATTAAGCCTTTGTCGAAGCGGGCCGTCGGTGGCGCACGTCGGGACGGAGATGGCCCTCGCGGTCAATCTCGCCGGCTCGGATGCGTCGCGACGCGATGGGGCGCCCGTCGTCCGCCACCACGCGGCGCAGGACGTAGATCTGGAGGGGAGGAAGACCTCGGCTTCGACGTTCCGTGTTGATTTCACGGGCGGCGCGTCGAGTCTCATCCGAGAGGACCAGCAGGTCCACCCCGGGGCCCACGGAACGGCCCCACCGGTCGTTCAGCGGTACGACCACCCACGCCCGGTTTCCAAACCGTTCACGGAGAAATGCTCGGAGGTGCCGACGCCGGGTCGAGAACGATTCCACGCGCCGAGCGAGCGGCTTCCCCTCGGACCGCGCAAAGCGGTCCGTCGTGAGCCCGATCTTGACCTGCTCGGCTCGTTGGAACGCGGAGGCGAGGAGGGCGCGGTGACCGGCGTGGAGGTGGTCAAAGGTCCCGCCCAGTACGGCTACGCCCACCCTACGGATTGCCCGGGGAGAAGCGGCCGTTCGAGGCACCACGGAGAGCCTCCGGCCCTGCCCACCCTCCGGTCGCCGAGCCGACGCGCTAACGGTTCGAAGGAGGATGCCGGGAACGGCGCCGAGCGTTCGTCTCCGTCACGTCCGAATCGTCGTTGGGCGAGTCGTCGCCCGCGGTGCTCGAGCGGGAGAGCTCGGAGAGGGAATCGAGCTCCCGGTCGAGGTCGTCGTTCGACGGGGGACCCCGGGGCCGAGCGAGCAGCGTGGGGCCGCGGGCCTCCTCGCTGGCACGGCGTTCCTCCGTCATCTGGGAGAGCTGGCGTACGAGGGTCAACCATACCCGTCCCTGATTCGCGATCGTCCCCTCGACCCGCTCGCGGATCTCCCGCGTCCGGTCCGCAAGGTCCGTCTCGATACGTCGGAGGTCGTGCGTGAACTCCCGTCGGAGTTGGGCGTACTTGAGATCGGCTTCCGCGGAACTCGCCGTGCCGCGCTCCATCTCGGAGAGGCGAGTCCACGCCTTACGCACCACCGGCACGAGCCGGTCGCTGAGCACGACGATCTTTCGGTCGAGCTCTTCGAGCTCGGCTCGTACCGCGTCCTCGAGGCGGGTGTTGTCCCGGCTCCGGTCCGCCACATCCGTCCGGATAGTTTCGAGCATACGAGTCAGCTCGGCGTGCTCGCGGATGAACCGCTCCTCGACGGCCATCGCGCGCAGGTCGATGAGATGCTGGACGTCGGTCCGGAAGTTCTCCGTGCTCCGCTGGAACTGGTCCTTGACAAGTTTCTCGATAGTCGCCGCATCGGGCGCGCGGCCCAGGGTGGCCTCGGTCTCGCCTTTCAGGCGTGCGAGCAGCTCGAGGTACTTCTCGCGCTCTCGGTCGAGGCTCTCGCGGAGCTTCTGGTCGGCGTAGGACTGCAGCCGGACCTGCAGCTCCGCCACCTCGTGCATTTGGGAGTCACGAAGTTCGTCCAATTTTGTGTTGACCTTTCGGTCCACCCGGCCCTCGAGGCCGGCGAGGAGCTCTTCGACCTGGCCGCTCGTCCGGGCGTCCGCCTCGCGCAGCGCGGCGGCGACCTTCTCCTGGACCTCGCGTGCCCGGCCATCTATGAGGAGCGAGAGCCGGCGCTCGATCTCCTGGAGTTCCTTCCCGCGGCGCTGCTCGGCCTCGGTGAAGCGGGCATCGCTCGCGGTGCGGAGCTGTTGCTCCAACTCTTTGCGTTGCGTCTCGTCCCGGTCCTGCGCCTCCCTCAGGTGGAGGTCGAGCTGGGCCACGAGGGCGCCGCGGAGGTCCTCTTCCGAGGCCTGAGCCCGCTGCTTGACGTCCGTGAGGGCCTGCGTGAGCGATTCCCGCAACTCCGCTCGGATCTGCTCCGCGGACTGGCGGAAGGATTCGTCGGCGCGGGCTTTGAACTCTTGGACCTTAGGGTCGATCTGGTTGCGGACCCCCTGGTCAAGTTCTTGGGTCACGATCGCGCGGAGGTCTCCTTGTACGCGTTCTTCCACCTGGGCGATCCGCGTCGAGGCGTCCTGACCCAGTCGGGCTTCGAGCTCCGCCGTTCGCGCCAGGAGGCGGTCGGTCAGCGAGCTCAGCGCTTGTTGCTGGAGCGCCGTCCAGCTCGTGAAGCGTTGCTCCATGGACGCCCGGGCCTCCTTGAGGGCGTCGGATTGTCGCGCGGCCTGGTCGGCGAGCGCCGGCTTGAGCCTTTCTTGGACGGCCGCGTCGACCCGGAGCGGATCGACGGGGGTCGCAGCCGGCGGGGGAGGGAGTGCTCGAAGGCGTTGCTCCACCGACGTGTTGAATCGGTCGGCCAACTGGTCTTCCAGCGCTTTCGTCCATGCGGCCGGCGGGATCGGGTTGACGTTGGACAGTCGCTCGTCCAGGTACCGCATCAGGTCCGCTTCGATCTGGCGCCGGAGCGCCCCCGGGTCGACGGCGGGCGCCGGGGGAGGAGCGATGATTCCAGGGGTCGGGGCCTTTTGCAGGGACGGGTCGTCCTTGACCGACATCGGGACGACCTCGACCTTCCCGGTCCTTTGCAGGCCCACCGGGGGGGTACCTCCCCGCTGAAGCCACGGCGGGAGCTGGCCCGCCACTTGCGCTTCGGGCGCCGGGGCCGCGGGCGGTGGCGCGAGGTCGGCGGCGCGGATCTCCTCGGCGGGTTCCTCCCCGGCGTGCGCCTGGAGGTACTCCTGAGCACGACGCGAGAGTTCGGGGCTCAGCTCGAGTCGCCGGCCCCGAGGCCGTTGGAGCAGTAGGGCGGTGCTCTCCATCGCCGTAGCAAGCCGCCACATCTCCTTGCGTCGATCCTTACCTCCCTGCCGATCGGGGTCGGCGAGGCGAGCGCGCAACGTGCGAAGTTCGACCCAGTCGACGCGCTCGGTCACCGGTGAGAGTTTCGCCGACGCGTGGTCGCGCACGTACTGGACGATCAACGGCGTGACCTCCTTCCCCTTCCCGGAGGCGGAGGGGATGCCGTCCGTCAGATCGTAGAGCGTGAACGGGGCCTCCTCCCAGCTCTGCACCCGCTTGCGGTGGCGTTCGCCGCCGGATTCTCCGCGGGGAACGCAGAAGACGGCCAGTGACAGGGGCGTGGCCTCGGCAAAGTCGGCCAGGTTGGTCTTGGGCTCGGGAAGGAAGTACGGAAAGGCGAGAATGGCTCCGAGGGTCAGGAGCGACGCGGGCAGGGTCCGCACATATTCGAACACCGTCTCCATCGTCGATTCCCATTCCTCGGACGCGATCAGCAGCACCGGCTCCGTCGAGCCGCGGTAGAACAGGAACCCCTCGCCGACCAGCGGGTAGAGCTTCGGGTCCGGAGGCGGAGGGGGTCGCTGGTCGTGCCGACCCCCCCCCATCGATTCGTACCAACGAAGGAGGCTCTCGCCGAAGTTGGGGGTCGCGATCAGCCGTGCGGTGTCCAGGACGAGGGTCTTCATCCCCAGGCGGGGACGGTCCTCGGTTGACAGGAACATCCGGCCGAGGCAGGTGTAGGTGCCGCCATACGCCGGATAGAGGAAGAGATTCCGATAGTACGACAACGGGAGCGCGGGGTCGGGGTCCCAGTAGTCCTGCGTGTCGGCGACGTTGACCGCCAAGTTGCCGACGATTCGGATCGCGTCCAGCGTCTCCTGATAGCCGGGGAAATCGTTGGGCAGGGCCGTGTACCCCGGACTCTCCGCCTCGTTGTCGACCTGACGGCACCAGACCACGGCGACGGGTTCGGAGGGCCCGCTGGCGGTCGCGTCCGCGGCCTTGGTGCCAGGGGTCGCCATTACTTCTCCCCGGCAGGCTCCTTCTCGAGCACGCGCTCGCAGATCCGGGCGAGAGGAAGGGGAGTGTTGACCATGACCGGAATTCCCGTGCCCGAAGAAGCGCCTGGCATGCCCTCGGTCGGAACGGCCTCGACCGTCCCCGAATCCGTCCAGAGGAGCGGCCGCCCCTCTCCGGTGGAGACGGCGGACGAGACCAGGAATACATCGTCCTTGGTGGTTATTCCCTGCCCCTCGTGGGCCACCAGGATGGTGCCCATGCCTGCGCCGTCGCGGCGCAGCAGGAACTCCTGGGGATCAAAGGTGCTCTGATACGCCCGGTCTTTGAGGACATGGTCGATCTCGGAGTAGAAATCCTTGAGCAGGTCGGACTTTGAGATCGCGATCACGAGGGGGATGTTGCGCGCTTTAACGTACCGGAAGACCCCGCGGGCCAGGTTGACCTGCTGGGCTTGGTCTCGGAGCGACGGGAGGGCGGGCGACAGCAGCAGAATGATCCCATCGGCTTCGACGACGAACCGGCCGAGGAGCGTCAGCCCCCGGCGCCAGAGCTCTTGGCGGTCCGGCCGCCACGTTTCGAAGTGGGGAATGACCCGACAGGCCTTGTCATCGATCTGGGCCTCGGCGTTGGGGAGCCAGAGTCGGTCGTATGTGAAGTAATCGGAAATGATTCCGCCGGCCTCGTCGATCGTGTGCATGATCATCGGGCGGGAGGCCGGGGCCTTCGGATCCTTGCTTCCGTACCGGAAGCGCATCTTCATTTCGACGAACTGGTTGAACTTCGTCGGCAACGGATACTTCGTGAGCACGCCCTGTTCGTCCCGGGACGCGGCGAGTTCGACCCAGAGTTTCTTCGGGTCCTCCATCGCACGGTTCACGTAGTATCGGGTCGTGGCCTCGAGGCTGCCCTCGGGGTCCGTGGGGTCGGTGGTCTCGTAGGTGGTCTCCTCGAGGATCACGTCGGAATCGAGGTCGCCGTAGATCGGGATCGAGTTCGACTCGGCGCGGCTCGGCACGTAGGTGATCGGCAGATTGAGGCCGAAATGGCCCGAGAGGAACCGGAAGTACGTGGTCTTTCCCGACGCCGGGATGCCCACGAC
>JBARJD010000020.1:0-20401 GCA_049800095.1 Thermoplasmata archaeon
TGAAATTGTTCGCGGAGTCGGTCGAGGTCGCCACCGACGACGGCTCGGCCGGTCATCACGGATACGTGACCGACCTCAGCCGGCGTCTGCTGTCGGAGCGGTCCTTCGATGCAGTGTGGACCTGCGGTCCCGAGGTGATGATGACGAAGGTGATCGCGGCCGCCGACGACCGTCGAGTCCCGGTGTTTTGCTCCGTGGAACGTCAAATGAAATGCGCGATGGGAATGTGCGACGCGTGCGCCCTCGGTCCATACCACGTTTGCACCGATGGTCCGGTGTTCCCTGCGCACCGGCTGACGGCGATTCCGGAATTCGGCCGTACGAAGCGGGACAGTTCCGGTAGAAGGGTGCCGCTGTGATCACGGTGGCCTCGCCACCCGGATTGGAGCGGACACCGACCGTGTTTCATCCCCTCTCGGAGGCAGCCTTTAAGCGAGAATCCAGTTACCCGCGCGGAGGTCGCCTGTGAAAGTTCTAGTCGTGAGTGGCGGTGTGATTTCCGGGCTCGGAAAGGGCATCACCACCGCGTCGCTCGCCCGCCTCCTGAAGGCTCGAGGGATCTCGGTGACCGTCCTCAAGATCGATCCGTACCTCAACGTCGATGCCGGGACAATGAATCCATACCAGCATGGCGAGGTGTTCGTTCTCGACGACGGCACCGAGGTCGACCTGGACCTCGGCAACTATGAGCGGTTCCTCGGGCAGAGCCTTACCGGCAGCCATAACATCACGACCGGCAAAATCTACCGCACCGTCATCGACAAGGAGCGCCGGGGCGACTACCTGGGGACGACGGTCCAGATCATCCCTCACATCACCGGCGAGATCAAGCGGCAGATCCGCGAAGTGGCCCAGACCACCGGCGCGGACGTCGTGCTCGTCGAGGTCGGTGGAACGGTCGGAGATATCGAGTCGATGCCATTCCTCGAGGCGCTTCGAGAGCTCTCCTACGAGCTGGGGGAGGGCCAAATGGCGTTCGTCCACACCACTCTCGTTCCCGTGGCGGGTCCTGTGGGAGAGCCTAAGACTAAGCCCACCCAGCATTCGGTCCGGGAACTCCGCGCGATCGGAATCCGCCCGTCCATCATCGTGGCCCGAGCTTCCGTGCCGCTCACGCCGGAGATCAAGGCCAAGATCTCGCTGTTCTGCGACGTGCCACCCGAGGCCGTCATTTCGGTCCCGGATCAGCAGGTCATCTATGAGGTGCCGCTCGTCTTAGAGGCGCAGGGCGTGGGTCAACTGCTGGCCCGGCAGCTCAAACTACCGGACCGGCCCCCGGACTACGGCCGCTGGAAGGAGTTCCTCTCGACGTACCGCGCCAACAAGGGAACGCTCGACATCGCCTTTGTGGGAAAGTACACCGAGCTCAAGGACGCCTACCTGTCCCACATCGAGGCGTTCCACCACGTCCAGGGAAACCTCGGGTACTCGATCCAACTCCACTGGTACGATTCGGAGGACTTGCCCCGGGACTCGGCCGCTCTGGCCCGGCTCCGACGCGCCGATGCCATTCTCGTGGCGCCGGGATTCGGAGCCCGTGGGGTCGACGGAAAGATCCGGGCCATCGAGACGGCCCGGACCATGGAGATTCCATTCCTCGGTGTCTGCTATGGCTTCCAGCTCGCGGTGGTTGAGTTTGCGCGAAACGCCCTTGGTCTATCCTCCGCGAACACCACCGAAGTCGACCCGCACACCCCCGACCCCGTCGTCTGTCTGCTGGAAGAACAGAAGGCCGTCGCCGACTTGGGCGGCACGATGCGGCTCGGGGCCCAGCGCGTCGAGCTGCTGGCGGGCAGTCGCATTGCCGAGGTGTACGGCCGAGTCGAGATATGGGAGCGGCATCGTCACCGGTACGAGATCAATCCCGCGTACCTCGACCGGATGGCCGAGCGGGGCCTCGTCGTGACGGGCCGCTCGGTCGACGGCCGCGTGGAGTCGTTCGAGGTCCCTTCGCACCCGTACTTCCTCGGCGTCCAGTACCACCCGGAGCTCCTCTCCCGGCCCGAGACGCCGCACCCGCTCTACATGGGCCTCGTGCGGGCGGCGGTCGCGCGCAAGGAGGTGGCCGCTTCTGTCGCCCCCGCGGCGGCTCGCGCGTGAGCTCCCGCCCCTCGCCGGATCTCCCGTCCGGATCGCGGGACACCTCCAGGATTACCGCGCCCTCGGCGGCGTGGCCTTTGCCCTCCTGCGGGACGGCTCGGGCATCGCCCAGATCACCCTGAAGAAGGAGACCACCGACCCTGCGCTGTTTGCTCTCTTCGCCGCCACGCCCCGAGAGTCGGTGATCCAGGTCGACGGCACCGTCCAGGCCTCTCCCAAGGCACAACGCGGCGTCGAGGTGATCCCGACGCACGTACAGATCCTCTCCCAGTCTGAGGTACCGCTTCCCCTCGGTGTGGCCGACAAGGTCGGCGCCGAACTGGACACGCGGCTCAATCATCGGGTGATCGACCTCCGAAAGCCGGCCATCCGGGCGATCTTTGAATTGCGCACCGCCATCCTTGAGGGGCTCCGTCAGTCCTTCCTCTCTCGTGGATTTCTCGAGGTCGAGACGCCCAAGCTACTCAAGCAGGGCGCCGAAGGTGGCGCCACCATGTTCGAGGTAGACTACTTCGATTCGCCGGCGTTCCTGGCACAGAGCCCCCAACTCTACAAACAGATGCTGATGAGCGCCGGCTTCGAACGGGTGTTTGAGATCGCGCCGGCCTTCCGGGCCGAACCTTCGGACACGGTGAGGCACCTCACGGAATTCTCGAGCCTCGATGGCGAGATCGCCTACATCGAGAGTGGGGAAGAGGTCCGTCAGGTGTTGGAGCTCGTGATCGCCGACACCCTCGCGACGGCGAGGACCCGTCTCGGAACGACGGGCAATCCTTACGCCGAGAAGCTGCCGATCGCCGAGACCCCGTTCCCCCGAGTCACTTACACCGAGTGCCAGGAATTGCTCGGAACCCCCGGCGCAGTGAAGGAACTTGGGTCCGAGGACGAGAAGCGGCTCGGGGAGATTCTGGTGGAGCGGCACCGGAATCCGTTCTATTACATCACGGACTTTCCCACCTCCGTCAAGGTCGGCACTTTCTACGCCCACCGATTCGACGACCGCCCCCAGTTCGTCGACTACTTCGACCTCGACTATCGGGGACTCGAGCTGTCCAGCGGCGGCCGCCGGGAGCACCGGTTGGAGCAGCTTACGGCCAATATCCGTGCCGCCGGGGTGGATCCGACGTCGCTCGAGGGCTATCTGGAAGCATTCCGGTTCGGGATGCCCCCGCACGGAGGCTGGGGCTTCGGCCTCGACCGCTTCATCACGGTGCTGGCAGAGCTTCCCAATATCCGAGAGTCACGGCTATTTCCTAGGGACCGCTATCGCCTGACCCCCTAAACCCCCGGAGTCGTTCAACCATGGTCACGTCACCTCGCGTGCTCACCTCGTCGGGCGAGCTCACCGGCCGATGGGCCGCCGTGTTCGAGGAAGCAGGGGTCCGACATCGGGTCATGGAACTCGCGAGCCGGTTCCCCGAAGAACGCTCCCTCGAAATTCCATTCTCATCGATTGAGACCGCCGACACTTCGCTCGCCGACGAGCTCCTAGTTCGCCCGGAGGAGGTCCTCGACTCCGGCGCGCGCGCCATGCGCGACCTTCTCCCCGTGACCGGGCCTGAAGCCCAGGGCCTGCGCCTCCGGGTGACCGGACTTCCCTCGACGGTACATCGGGTCATCCGGGAGATCAGGGAATTCGACCTGAACCGATTCATCGCAATCGAAGGCATCGTCCGGAAAGCGACCGAAGTGCGCCCACAGATCCGGGATGCGGTATTCTCCTGCGCCGCCTGTCGGGCGGAGGTTCACGAGTTCCAAGACGAGACGAGCCCGATCTTCCGCGAGCCCATCGAGTGCTACACCGCACAAGGGGGCTGTGGGAAACCGGCCAGCCGAACCCGGTTCCGCCTTCTTCCGGAAAAATCCCTCTACATCGACTCCCAGCGCATCGAGATCCAGGAGAACCCGGAGACCCTGAAAGGGGGCGCCCACCCGCAGGGTCTGTCGATCCTGCTCACCGAGGACCTCACCGGCCGGGTCATTCCCGGAAATCGCGTCATAGCCGTCGGGACGCTCAAGTCACTTCAGAGGGCCACGGCGTCGAGGACCGGCGTGATCCGGTCTACCACCTTCGACCTAATCCTGCTCGGAAACTCGCTCGAGTCCCAGCAGCGAGAGTATGCCGAGATCGAGGTCTCCGACGAGGAGCTTCGGGAGATTCTCCAGTGGCAAGGCGACCCCACGGTGGTGGACCGCATCGTGCTGTCTCTGGCCCCGACTATCAAGGGGATGGAGGAGGAAAAGGAAGCGATCGCCCTCATGCTATTCGGTGGGGTCGAGAAGCGGCAGCCGGACGGGATCCGTATCCGCGGCGACATCAACGTCTTGTTGGTCGGTGATCCTGGCGTCGCGAAGACCCAACTCCTGCGGTACGTTGCCGATGTAGCACCCCGCGGAATCTACACCAGTGGCAAAGGAGCGACCGCCGCCGGGTTGACGGCCGCGGCGGTCAAGGACGATTTCGCCGGTGGACGCTGGGTTCTCGAGGCCGGAATGATGGTGCTGGCCGACGGCGGCGTCGCGGTGATCGACGAACTCGATAAGATGACGCCGGAAGATTCCTCAGCCATGCACGAGGTGCTGGAGAGCCAGACCGTGTCGGTCGCGAAGGCCGGCATCACCGCCACACTGAACGCGCGGTGCACGGTCCTTGCCGCCGCGAACCCGCGATTTGGCCGGTTCACTCCGGACCGAAGTTTCGCGGAGCAGGTCAACCTGCCGCCGACCCTGCTTTCGCGGTTTGATGTCATCTATTCCATCTTCGACAAGCCGGACCGCCAGCGGGACCGGCTGTTGGCGAACCGGATACTCGAGTCGCATCGGGCGGGAGAGGCCCGGGAACTCGGTGCCGAGCTGGCCGAATCTCCCTCGGGCGGGGCGCCTTTCCCTCCTGAATTCCTGAGAAAGTACATCTCCTACGCCCGTCGGACATTCCGTCCGGTTCTGAGCCCCGAAGCGCTCTCCGCGCTCGAAGACTACTACGTCCAGGTCCGGAAGCAAGGCGAGGGTCCGGACGCTCCGGTTCCCATCACCGCCCGACAACTCGAGGCGCTCGTCCGATTGAGCGAAGCGTCGGCTAGGGCTCGGCTGTCGAACGTCGTGGCCATCGAGGATGCTCAACGGTCGATCAAGATCGTCACCAGCTTCCTCGCCCGGGTGGCCAGTCCCGAGGGTCAACTCGACATCGACACCGTGACGACCGGCGTCAGCCACAGCCAGCGCGAGCGGATGGACTTGCTCTACGAGCTGATGCGGAAGCTGCAGGCTGACAAGGGATTCTTCTCGTTGGACGAGCTCCGCGCCGAGGCGGAGAAGGCGGGCGTGCCACCGAGCCGAACGGATGCGCTGTTCTATTCCCTCCGGAACCAGGGCGAGGTCGCCGAGCATCGGCCGAACCAGTGGCAGCTCATCCGGTTCTGAACCCCCACCCGTCTCACGGAGTCGGTATAAGCCCCGCCGCCGGTTCCGGTCCGGTTTCGACCGTGGTCGACGGAGGCGTGGAGGTGGTCATGCGGGTCCACCGGGTACGACGGGAGGTGGTCGTCGCCGCCTGCGACGCCGAGCTGCTCGGTCGAGAGCTCCCGCTCGGCACAGGGACGGGGACGGTGAAGGTCTCTTCCCAATTCTATGGGGAGCGGAAAGTGGCGCGAGAGGAGCTGGTCTGGGCGATCCAACATGGGACGATCGTCAACCTTCTCGGCACCCGGGTTTGCACGATCGCCCAGGAAGAGGGGCTCCTCGCCGCCGACCACACGGGCACGCTGGGGGGAGTTCCCCATGCAGAAATCGTCAGCTTCAGCTCCTGAACCTCCGACGGACAACCCACCGGTCCCCGGGGAGTTCTGCGTCCTGTGTGGGCGGACCGCTCTCCCGTTGGTCGAGGGGGTCTGCGCAGAGTGCGAGGCGTCGCGCCGGACCCTCGTGTCGGTCCCGCCCCAGGCGACCATCGTGCTCTGCCCGACGTGCGGGGCTCGGGAGGTGGGCAAGCATTGGGAGCGGGCCGGCTCGTCGGCACTCCTGGGCTCGGATGACCTGAGCCGATCCCTCGTGCCCGACGACGAAGTGGCCATTCGACGCGTCGAGTGGCAGGAGACGGGCTCCAATCCGCTGCTCAAGAACATCCACGGCGATGTCCACGTGCGCTTCCGCGGACTCGAGCGCGTCGTGCCCGTCGACTTTACGGCTCGGATCGTGCACCGAAGCTGTCCGGATTGCAGCCGCCGGTCGGGACACTACTACACGGCAATCATCCAGTTGCGGGGGCCCGAGGAGGGTTCTCGGCGGAAGGCGGCCGAACTGCGCGAGCGGCTGGGGGAGATCTGGGACGCGACGATGCCCTCCGCCCGGGCCGACTGGCGGTCCCATCATTCCTGGACGGAGAGGAAGCCGGAGGGCTGGGACCACTTCTTCACCGAGACGATGGCTGCGCGGAGCGTCGCGCGCCTGTTCAAGGACCGATTTGGCGCGGAACTGAAAGAGTCCGCCACCCTCGCCGGGAGGAAGGATGGTCGAGACCTTTATCGGGTGACGTTTGCGGTACGGTTACCCGTGCATCTCCCGGGCGACTACTACGTGGAGAAGGGACGGTTGTTCCGGCTCGAGCGTCCCTCGGCCCGCGGCGGGTTCGAGATGACGTCGGCCGCCTCCGGCGCGCTCGAGCACTGGCCGGCGGCGACGCTGGAAAAGGCCCGGTGGGTCGGCGGTCCCGAGAAGAAACAGCCGATCCCGGTCCGTCGCGCTCCCGATGGCGTGCTCGAAGGACAGCATCCGGAATCGGCCGAGTGGATCATCGTGCGGGGCGAGCCGACCAGCGCGATCGAGGGGACGCCGGAGCTCGTGGTGGACGGCGAACACCTCTGGTACGTCGCGCCCCGGGCCCGCCGGCGTCCGGTCGAGCGGCACCCTTAAGAACGGTTCCCCGCCATTTGCGCCCTGTCGACACGGGGTGGAATCCGATCATGATGAAGCGAAGTGGACTGCTGCGACGGCATCACGGAGACGAGACGCTGGAAGAGGGGAGCTTCCTGGACCTGGGCTCGATGGAGTTCGAGGACGAGGCCGAGGGGCTCGCCGGGGCGCGCGGAACGGTGCGCATGGCGGAGATCCTCCGCTTCGATGACCTGCACAACGCCACGAAGCTCGCCTACCAGGGCGATGTGGTTCTGATTGATTATACGTCAATCTCGAACGACCAGATGACCCTCAAGCGGATGAGCACCGACCTCAAGAACGTCGCCAAGGACATCGGCGGCGATGTGGCCGGCATTGCTAAGAACCTCATCTGTCTCACACCCGCGGGGATTCGGATCGATCGTCAAAAGGTCCGGGCCGGGTTCTGATCCGGCCCCTGAATCCCCGGAACGGGGATAAGGATGCGATTCGCGCTGGACCGTCGAGAGGCTACTCAGGGAACTGTCGATGCGATTGCCGTAGGGCTGCCGGAACGCGCCGAGAAAGAGGATGCGTTCCCTCGCGCTCTGGCGAGGGAGGACCAAGCCTTTGGGAAGGCCCTCTCCGCCGCCTGGGAACGGCGGGAGATCCGAGGCAAACGCAAAGAGGTCACCGTCTTTCATCGGCCCGACGGGAAGGGACGCCTGCTCGTCGTCGGCCTCGGCGCGCGGACCCTGGTCGACCTCGAGACCATCCGGAACGCGGCCGCCGAGGTCGTGCGCGCCCTGAAGGGCCGCGGCGCCCGGACGCTCGGCTTCAAGCTCGCGTCGTTCACGAACGAGCGGATCCCGGCCGAAACCGCCGTCCGCTCCCTGGTGGACGGGGCGGCCCTGGGTGGCTACGAATTCCTGCGGTACAAGACGTCTCACGAAGGCAAGATCGAGGACGCCACGATTTTCCTCGGTGAGGAGGCGGCCCGCGAGGAGGCGCCGCTCCGCAAGGCCATGGAGCAGGAAGAAACCCTCGTGGAGACGGTCCTCTGGACCCGCGACATTGCCAACGTACCGGCCGACACTGCCACGCCCGAGTGGCTCGCCGAGCAGGCCCGGGGCCTCGCCAAGGAGTACAACGTCAAGGTGACCGTCTTCGACGAGAAGAAGCTCGCCGAGATGAACTGCGGCGGGATCCTCGGGGTGGGGAGCGGGAGCTCCCACCCGCCCCGCCTCATCATCCTCGAATACGGCGGCGGAGCCCGGAGCGGCAAGACCGTGGCCGTGGTCGGAAAGGGGATCACCTTCGACTCGGGCGGGATCTCGATCAAGCCGGCGGCGGGCATGTCGGCGATGAAGTACGACAAATCCGGCGCCTGCGCGGTGCTCGGCGTCGTTCGAGCCGCCGCCGCCCTCAGGGTCCCCCCCCGCGTCATCGGGGTCATGGCCTGCGCCGAGAACCTGCCCGGACCGACCGCCTACCGGCCGGGGGATGTTCTCCGCACGCACACCGGGAAGACGATCGAGGTGCTCAACACCGATGCGGAGGGACGGGTCGTCCTGTCCGACGCGCTCGGCTACGTCGTCGAAAAGTACCACCCGGACCAGGTGATCGACATGGCCACGCTCACCGGTGCCTGCGTGGTCGCGCTCGGGCCGGATATCGCAGGCCTTATGTCGAACGACGATGCCCTCGCGCTGGCGTTGGTCGACGCGTCCCATCAGACGGGGGAGCAGATCTGGAGGTTGCCCGTTACGGATACCCACCGCGACATGGTCAAGAGCGACATCGGGGATGTTCGCAACTCCACCGAGATGCGGGTGGGTGGGGCGCTAACGGCGGCCGCCTTCCTCGAAGCGTTTGTCGGGGGCACGGCCTGGGCCCACCTCGACATCGCCGGGCCGGCCTACAACGAGGGTCCCACGACCCGGTACGCCCCTTCCTACTTCAACCGGGGCGCGACCGCGTTCGGCGTCCGATTGGTGACCCGGTACCTGATGACGGTGCCCCGATAGGCCCGACGACGCGGAGTGTCAGTTCGGGACCACGCGCACGCTCTCGCCTCCGTGCCGCGTCGCCCGGGGCCGCACCTCGCAGAAGAGCGGGGTGTGATACCCGCCGCCGGTCACGAGGGCCGTGCCCACCGGGAGTCCCTGGATCATCTCGGTCATCCCCGGGGTCAGTCCTTCGATCGACTGGGCGATCGCCTTCAGGTCGAGCGGGTTGGTGACCTGCAGGATCAGTTGCGTGTTGCACTGGGACAGGACGGTCTTGTCGATCCGTGCCGCTCGCTGAGTGACGACGCACAGTCCGAGGCCGAACTTCCGCCCCTCGCTCGCGATGTTCTTGAGGATCCGCGAGCAACTGGCCGTGCCCTGCTGCGGGGCGAAGTTGTGGGCCTCTTCAATGACGAGGAAAAGGGGCGGGACCTTGTTCTTCTTCCGGCTCTCGAACAGCGTCGTGGCGATGCGGCCCACGACGAGCTCCTGCACATCGGGCGCCACTCCCCGGAGGTTCACGAGGCTGGCTTTGCCCTCCTGCACGAGCTCGGAGAGGCTCGTCCCCTGCGGCGCGAGGAGTTTCGTCTGGTCCACGTACTCGAGCCGCTCGTGGAGCGTCTCCAGGATGGCGCCCTCCCCGTGCTCGGCGGCCCGGATCAGGTCCTTGATGGTGTAATCCGGGTTCCCGGCCTGCACCTCCTCGAGGAGCTTGCGGAGCGGCCCGAGGAAATTCTTGATGTTGGTCAGACCCATGAACACGAGCAGGTCGCGCGGGTCGAGGTGGCGGAGGGAGAACGTCAGCGGTTTCGCGCTCGTGTTGAGGGTCACGTCGGGCGAGAATTCCAGGATCCGGCTGGCAAATCCCTGCGCGTCGACGTGGAACCGCTCGCTGTGCCCGTTCTTGTCGCTCGCGAAGCGGAGGGACCCGTACTCGCCGTGCGGGTCGATGATGACGCACGTGACCTTGTGCCGAAGCAGTTCCTCCACGATCACCCCGAGGAGGTAGCTCTTCCCGCCGCCGGTCTTCGCCAGGACCGACATGTGGCGCTGAAACAGCGCGTTGATGTCGAGCTCGACGCGCAGCGAATGGCCCCGAAGGAGTCCGACATAGGCTCCGGAGTTCGCATGCTTCTTGAGCCCCAGCACCTCGGCGATCAGGGTCTCCTCGGCGCGGAAGACCTTGGCGCCAGATCGAAACGGGATCGTCGGCACCTTGACGGGGCCCCCGTCCTCCCGGTAGCCGATCACCTGAACGATACCGATCAAGTTCTCATGGATCGGTGTCTCCGCCCCGCGGGCCAATCCGTCGGCGCGGTCCATGTCCAGATCGCTCTTCCGGCGTAGATTGTCCAACTGGCAGAGGACAAGTCCGTGCAGCTCGTCTTCCACCGCGAGGTAGTCTCCTCTCTCGATGGGACGATTCAGGCTGAGCTGGAACTGCCCGAGCCCGACATCGCCGAAGATGCGTCCGACCTCGTCCACGAACGGTGCGAGCGGGGGGACCGTTCATTAGCTTGCCGTGGGACAGGAAGCGTTCCCTCCGCCGGGGAAGGGACGTCCGGTCGCCGGTGCGTCGACCACGGGGTCGCCGAAGGCAAGAGCTTAAATTGGCCTCCTCTGTCGAACGCCGTCCCGGCGGTACTTCTCGATCCCGGGCGGTGACTCTTGGCCGACGCCGTCGAAGAACTGGAACGGAAACGCGCCGAGTCGAATGCGCGGGCCGACGAGCATCGGGCGACACGCGACAAGTTCAACGCCGAGGCCCGGAACTGGGCGGAGAAGCGCGCTCAGGTCATCGATGAGCTGAGAGGCAAGAGCAGCGACGCGCAGGCGCACCGTCGTCAGCGGGACGAGTTCAACGAGCAGGTCAAGGAGGCCAAGCGACTCCGCGACGAATACAACCGGAAGCTCCAGGAACTCTCCGACCGCGCCCAGGAGCTGAAGCGTAGTCGCGCGCCGAGGCCGGGCGCCGTCCCCACCTGGAAGCTCCGGAAGGACCTGAAGGAACTCGAGTTCCGCCACATGACCAGCGCCCTCACCGACGAGAAGGAGAAAGCGCTGATCGCGGAGATGAAACGGCTCGAGCAGCAGATCCGGGAACAGGACGACCAGTACCGGGCGGATCCCGAGATCAACACCGTCCTCACCGAGGTCACCGAGGCGAAGAAGCTGGCCGAGGAGAACCACGCCCTGGTGGGCCAGCTGGCGGACTCCGCGCAACGAGAACACGAGGCGATGGTCACGCTCTACGAGCAGGTCGACGAACTCCGCCGGCAGGCGGACGAGGTCCAAGCGAAACTGCTCGAAGTGAAGGCGCAGGCCGACGAGGAGCACCGGGCCCACATCGCGGCCATTGAGGAGGTCCGCGACATCGAGAAAATGCTCCACGCCGCGCGCGGCGGACGCGGCCCGGGCGGCGCTTCGACCGAACCGCAGGAGCCGGCCAAGGAGGAGGACTTCCTGGCCCGGCTCAAGAAGGGCGAGAAGGTCTCGACCGAGGATTTACTCCACCTCCAGAAGTCCGGGCACCGATAAGACCCGGCTCGGCGTATCGGGAGGCATGACGCTCCGCGTCGTACTCTGGGATTTCGACGATACGTTGGTCCCGGTGCACACGCTCGAGCGATGGCAATGGGCCTGGAAGCCACAGGGGCCCCGGCTCAACGAACGGCACGTACGGGCATCGATCCGTGAAGGGTTGCGCCGATGGGACCGGCGAAGGTGGCAGGGACTCGTGGGCGACTCCCCCTCCGCGGATGCGACCACGTATCACGACGCGCTCCGCGACATGCTCTATGGGATCGCGGGTCGGACGCTTCCGGACCTCGAGACGGAGGCGGTTCTCGCCCGGTTCCCAAGATATCCAGGACCCATCGAACCGTATCCCGATGTCCGGCCGTGCCTGAACGCACTCAACGCGCGCGGCCTGAGGATGGCCGTCCTCGTGGGACCCACCGGCTCCCGCGCGCGCGAGCTCCTCGGGCAACTTCGCCTCCTCGACCTGCTCCCGCAGGTCTTCGGTGAAGCCGCCGAGGAGGCGCGCCCACCGGCGGCCGCTGCCTTTGAGTCGGTCTGCTCGAAACTCGATGTCGCTCGGGACGAGACCGCATTCGTAGGAGACCTTTTCTGGAGCGACGTCCGCGCCGCCGGACGCGCGGGCCTTCGAGGGATCTTGTTGGACCGTAACGAGTGGTGGTCCCGGGTCGAGTCGACTCGGATCCGCTCTTTGTCGGAGCTGCCGGACCAACTCTCCGCCCCGGTGCAGGCGCCGGCTAGCGGCACCTAGGAGCCGTCGACCGGCCCTTCGGTACCATAGAACCCGTCAGGACGACCGCGAGAATTTGTGAGGCCCTCCGTCCGGGGAAAACCTCTTTATAGCCTCCGATGGGGTGCGGCGCCGTCGCCATGCGCTACGTGAAACTTAACCAGGGCGAGTTGCACAAGGTCAATGACCTCTACGAGGGGGTCATGTCCCACGCCTGCCACGGGCTGTTCTTCAAGGAAGGTTCCGTTATCGGGTCCGATATGGCCGAGGAGGCGCTCAAGGACCGGGCGCATTTCCACGACCGAGCGGCCGAAATATTGAAAGAGCGGGGCTGGATTGAGGGCATAACCTTCCGAGACCAGGAGGTCTCGGTCAAAGGGTCGATCGAGGCCGTCCCTGGAAGCGATATTCCGACCTGCCACCGGCT
This sequence comes from Thermoplasmata archaeon, assembly GCA_049800095.1. Lineage (GTDB taxonomy): Archaea > Thermoplasmatota > Thermoplasmata > Lutacidiplasmatales > UBA184 > JAKIWV01. The sequence continues at coordinate 12,674 of JBARJD010000020.1, forward strand.
GCGGGGAATCCTTCGCGAGTTGTACGAACGTTTTAAGGGCACCCGCGTTAAGTGTACCGAAGAGGTCTGCGCGAGTCAGAATCAACCCGAGTGTCGTTTTCGTATCGAGGAAATGTAGGGGAATCCGGGGAGCATGATGGCAACTGGTAACGTAGGGGCGGTCATCCGAGACCTCAAGACGCGTATCGGCGCACTCGCGACGGCGCTGGTTTCCCGCGATGGGCTAGTGCTCTACGCCGACGTCCCGGCAGGGGTCTATACCGAGACGTTCGCGATCATGTGCGCCACGATTCTTGGCGCTGCGGCAACGGCCAATACCGAGCTCAACCGCTCACCGCCCGAGAAGATCGTGATCGAGGGCAACGACTCGAAGACGATCATCGTCGGCAGCGGCAAGAAAGCCCTCCTCGTCGCCGTCGTCGACCAGAGCGTGGACACCACGAAGGTGCTCGCCGAGGTCACGAAAGTCGCCGAGCTCGTCAAGACGGGTTAGCGCTCTCTGGCCGGCCGCTCTCCAGGGGTTCCGTGGGCGAATCCACCGCCCCGTCGTCGGAGCGGGGCCCGTCAGGAAAGCGACTCCTCCGAAATCTGGCCGAGGGCAAGCGGTTCGAGACGTACGTGGAGCAGCAGACCCAGGAGATGCGGGTCTGCTTCCTCTGTGACAAGATCTACTATCGGCGGAAGCCGGTGAAACGCGTGGGAGCCCGCTGGGTCTGCATCGACTGCCTGCGGACCCTCAAAGAGACCCTCGAGACGCTGGACCGCTGGGAGCAGCTTTCGACGCTGCGGGACGAAATGGAAAAGGACGTCCACCGGGCCTGGAAGCCGGAGCGCTAGGACGATTCGCGGGACGCGGGGTCCCCCGCCGGAGCTCCGGCCACGGGGGTGTTCGTCATGGCCGGCGCCGGGCCGGTCAAACGTCGGCCTCCGCCGGTCACGACCCGCACGAAATATCCCGCCATGGCGGCGACGAATCGTGCCCAGGAGAGCACGCTGCGCTGTCCCTGGAGCAACCGGCGGTATCGGTAGTTCCCCCAGAGCATTCCGTGCTTTTCGGTGAGCTGCTTGCGGCCATAGCCGTTCCAGAACGCCTGGTACAGGAACCGGACCAACGTCGGGCGCATGCGGTGGTAGACCATGGCCCCGGGAACGTACCGGATAAGGGCTCCGGTCTGGACGGCGCGCAAGTTGAGGTCGATGTCCTCGGCGGTGATGAAGCGGGGATCGAATCCGCCGAGCTGAAGGAAGAGGGCGCGGCGGTAGGCCAGATTGCAGGAAGGGAACGTGACGTCGTTCCCTCCCTGGTAGAGCTCCACGCGTTCGAGGTTCGCGTACGCGGGCCGTCCCACGGCGATGGTCCTTCCCGCCGCGACGAGGGAGTCGGCGAGCCCGTGTCGAAGCTGAGCCAGCCAGTCGGAGTCCGCGATGCAGTCGCCGTCAATGAAGGCTAGCCCAGCTCCCCGGGCCTGCCGGGCCCCTTCGTTGCGACCAATGCCTCGTGAGCCGGGGTTCTCGTAGTACCGAACGATGCCCGGATGGGCCTGAGCATACCTCTCGACCACGGCCCGCGTCCCATCTCGGGACTCGGCGTCAACGAGGACAATCTCGAAGGGAGGTTCCTGTCGGAGCAGGCTGTCGAAGAGTTCGGGAAGGTGCGGCGCCTCGTGGCGGACAGTGATGACGATCGAGAGAAAAGGGGGAGGGTTGGGCGGGCTACTTCCCAAGGTCCATCACGACGACGTCCTTGACCGCGCGCATGCTCTTGAAGGGGAGCACGAGCCGACCCGACGCGTCGGTTTGGAAGAGGCGCGATTCAACGTCCTCACTCGCCGTGACGAGAACGTGGGCGATCCCGCCGGTCTGCGTGTCGATGACGAAGTTCTCGATCGCGCCCAGGATCTGTCCATCGTTCGTCATTACGGTCTTGCCGCGGAGCTCGGTAAGGAACTTCCTCATTGAAGGGGCCCTCTGCGGCGAGATGGCGGGGGTCGCTATTTAACCGTTATTCGGCATTCGCACCCGGAAATCACGCCGGGGACCGCGAGCCCAGACCGGTGAGCTCGGCTCGCGGAATCCGGTACGGTACGGCCCGATACGCGCAGCTCATTCGGCAACGCTTATATCGGGGACCCGGGTCGAGCCGCCTCCCCGTATGTCCGTCACTATTCACAAAGAAAACCCGGAGCTGGCCCGGGTGATTATCGAGCTACGGAAGGCCGCGCGGGCTCACAAGGCCTCCGTGTGGCGCGCCGCGGCAGAGCGTCTCTCTCGTCCTCGCCACCAGGTGTTTCCCCTCAACGTCGGGCATCTCGAGCGCCTCGCCGCCGCCCAGGAAACGATTGTGGTCCCGGGGAAGCTTCTCGCGGAGGGGAACCTCACGAAGTCGCTCACCGTTGGAGCCATCTCGTACTCCTCGGAGGCGCGCTCGAAGGTCCATGCCGCCGGCGGACAGGCACTGTCGATCTCTGACCTGCTGAAGAGCCACCCCGACGGGAAGGGGGTACGACTCCTTGCCTGAATCCTCCATGCCCACGACCGGGACGTCCCCCACCGTGATTGACGTCTCCGGATTGGTCGTGGGACGGGCCGCGAGCCTGATCGCCCAGCGTCTTCTAGCCGGGGAGAATATCATCGTCATTCGGGCCGAAAAGGCCGTGGTCACGGGCTCGCGCGCCTCGGTCATCGAGACCTATAGAGCCAATCGGGCGCGTGGGTCGGTCCGGAGCGGCCCGCACTTCCCCCGGAACCCGGACCGGATCTTCCGTCGAGCGGTTCGCGGAATGGTGCCGCATCTCAAGAGCCGGGGTAAAGTCGCCTTCGACCGCCTCACGGTCTACATTGGATGCCCAGAGCCGTACGCCAAAGTCTCGGCGAGCAGCCTGCCGGACGCGCAAGCCCGGCCCACGCTTCGGTCCCCGCTGACCCTGGAAGAGATCTCTCGGCTCCTGGGGGCTCGAGTTTGAAGACTCCGCAAGCGCTCATCACCACGGGCAAGCGGAAGGCGGCCATGGCCCGGGCCACGTTCACCAAGGGCATCGGGCGTGTCCACGTCAACCGGCGCCCGCTCGAGATCTACGAACCCGTGTTTGCGCGGGAGAAGATCGCAGAGCCGCTGTTGATGATCGGAGACCGTTGGAAGGGAGTCGATATCGACGTGCATCTCTCCGGCGGCGGGATCGCGGGCCAGGCGGCGGCGGCCCGGACGGCCATCGCCCGGGGACTCATCACCTGGCTCAAGGACGAACAGCTCCGAGAGACCTTCAAGCACTACGACCGGAGCCTCGTCGTCAACGACCCCCGGCGGAAATTGCCGAAGCGTCCCGGAGGCCGGGGAGCCCGGGCGCGCCGGCAGAAGTCGTACCGGTAAGCCGGCAGGGAGGAGAGTCGATGACGCTGATGGTTCCGGTCCGCTGCTTCACCTGCGGCAACGTCATCGGCCACACCTGGGACCAGTTCCAGGAGCGGACGGCCCGCGGCGAGGCGCCGGGGGCGGTGCTCGATGCGCTGGGCCTGCGCCGGTACTGCTGCCGGCGGATGATCCTGACGCACGTCGACCTGCTCGACGACGTCGGTCCGTACGGGTAGTCCGCCCTGCCGGGTGCTTCGGCCCCCGGCCCGTGTAGCCGACGGCGGTATCCTTCTGGCAAGGGCCGGGCCCTAGCCCCCACGCCGCGATACCGCGGTTCAGGTATCGTCGTCCTCGTCGTCGTCCTTGTCGGACTTGGACGAGGAGCCGCCACGCTCGAGCCGGCCGCCGCTCTTGGGCGGCGCCGAGGCGGCTCTCTTGCGGTGTCGGAAGAGCAAGAGCAGAGCCACGATCACCGCGACGGCGCCCACGCCGATCGCCGCGTACTCGAGGAGGAGCTGCGTCTGGTTCTGGCGGACCGTCACCGCCACGTGGGCGATGTTGGCTCCGGAGACGTACTGGTTACCGCACGTTGCGTTCGCCCACAGGAACTTCGTGCCCGTGACCGTGGGGCTGAACGTGACCTCCGCCCGAACCGTCTGGTTCCAGACGAGATCGATTGGCCCAGTGATCGTCGTGTTCCCGACGACCCCCTTCGCGGTAACGTTGTAGAACTTGACCGACCCGGGCGTGCCGGCGGTGTTGCCCCCCGGGGCGGTGGCGGTCTGGCTCGTGAGTGAGAGGGCCAGCTGGACGTTTCGGGCGGTGGACAGTTTTCCGCCATTATTGGTGATGTTAACCCACCACGTATACGAGGTTCCGGCGGTCATGGCGGTCTGACCGGTCACTTCGGTCATGTTCGTGACGGTCAGGATCGGTCGCGTGGTCGTGTTGTAAGCGACCGTGAGTTGGTAGATCGTGTACCCGATGTAACCGGCTTCGTCGGTGACCGTGAGGTTCACGGTGTACGGCTTCTGCTGGGGCGCTAGGTTCTGGGCCCACGACAGGTTGTGGTTCGTCGCGTTGACCGAGCTGTTCCCGGTGTTGTTGAAATACCAGGTGTAGCCCGTGATCGTCCCGTTGTGAGGGTCGGTGGAATTTTTCGCGGTCAGTCGAACGTACGCCGTGCCGGCCGGACCCTCGACGGTGCCCGAGCTCGGGAGCAGGTTTCCGGCCGCGTTATAGGCCAGGATGACGGCGAGGGGCTTCTGCGTATCCCGTACGAGGATGACGAGCGTCGTCTTCGCCGAGTGGCCCTGTCCATCCCACACGGTGAGGGTCAAATTGTACTGCCAGCCGAGGAACGAGACGGAGTTCCCGCTGACGAGGCCGGCGTGGAGGTAGTTACCGGCGCCCTGGAAGTTGTAATTCACTGGGGTGCTAGTGTTCGCTCCGGCCCCCGCGGAGAAGTTCCCGAGGGCCGCGGTGAAGTTGTGGCTGGTGAGGTTCCAGACCGCCACGGAGATGACGCCGTTGTACGGCGCTCCGGCGTAAAGCGTCGACGCGCTTCCGGTGAGGTTGAACTGGAGACTGGTCGACCAGTTCACGATGATGTACTGAGCGCCGTTGACGGTTTGGTTCTGGGCGGCGGTCCAGTTCCCTTGGATGTAAGCCGTGGGCGACAGGTCCCCCACGTATACCGTGAAACTGATCTGGTTGGTCAAACCGCCCGAAGAAGTGACGTTGAGCGTGCCGACAAACGCGCCGGTCGAGGTGTAGATGTGGTGCGTCGTCGGTTGGGAGGTGAAATTCGTCCCTCCGTCTCCGAAGTGCCACGCGAATGCCGACCCGTTGATCCCGGCGGGGTAGGTTGAATTGATGGCGGAGAACGTGACGTTCTCTCCCAGCCCGACGACGACCGAGTAGTTGGTGCGGGAGTCGTTGAGCACATTCTTGGTCGAGAACGTGAACGTCGGCACCGAGACGTTGACGCGCGCGGAGATGTTTCCGTACTTGACGAGGGTGAAGTTCGCGGTGTCAAACGCGTTGACCGACGGCTTGGAATCCAGGTAGAACTTGGTCCAGCTGCTCCCCGGTCCCGCCGGCACGAGAATCGACCCCGGCGGGGCGGCCGTACCGGCCTTCAGGACGAAGCCCTTGGGAAGTACTACCGTGTAGTTGATCGACTGCCCGTTGGTTGGATGCCGGTAGTTGAACGCGATGTTGTAAACAGTCCCGGTCCCGCCCTTGGGGAGGGCGCTGGTAACGTTGTAGACCTGGTGCCAGCTCATCGACAGGCCCTGGGCGCTCGTCAGCCCATAATTAGCCGCGTAGCCGCCCGTGACGCCCGGGTTGGGGTTCTGGGTGGTGTAGTTCGTCGGCTGGCCAAACCCGGTTCCGTTGATGAGCGCGTTGTCTTGTCCCGCGGGGAAGAAGGGCCCTTGCGCCTGGATCCAAGGAAGCACATCCGACGCGAAGGTAGCGTTGCTTAAGGTCAGCGTATGGGCGAAGTCCAAGGCGAGCTGGCCCCAAAGCTGGCCGACGCTCGCGTTGGCGAGATCGGGGAAGACCGAGTAATTGCCCAGTTTGGCGACCGTAGTGACGTTGAGCAGACCGAAGCCGCTACCGCCCGGCCCCGTCGTGTAATTGAGCGTCGTATTGTAGACGGCCGGCGGGGCGATGGGGGTCACCACGACATTGCGGGCCTGTCCAGCATCTGCGGGTATGGTAAGGCCAACGAAGGCGGGGGAGTAGCCGATCGGCGAGAGGATCAGCTGGAACGTCTCGGCTCCCGACCCGGAAAATCCCGCGGGATAGGCACCCACTGAATACGAGTAGCCAGTGGAGTCGTATTGGGAGTACGTACTGTACTGGTACGCGCCTGAGGATGTGTCGATCAGCGTCTGGTTAAACCCGGCGGATTCAAGACCGCCGGCCGAACTCGAGATGGAGCCGAACACGTAGTTGTTGTTGATCACAATCGCCACGTGATCGGTTCCCGAGCTGGGAATCGTCAGTGCAGTATAGTTGAACTGGTTCGGGCTGCCCGGCGCCTCGGTGTACAGGAGCCAGCTCCCAGACGGGGCCAGGAACGTCGTCACGCCCGTGGCGTTGGTCGTGTTCTCCGACAAGGCAACGCCAGGATAATTGGGCGAGATGAGTTGGACCGTTGCGCCCGAAACAGGGGTGCCTTGGATCTTGACCGTCGCGTTGATCGTCGTTGTGTACCCGACCACTGTCACGTCGGTGATGGTCCGGGAAACGGCGGTGGTCAGGTTCGCGGCGCTTTCCCAGTAGTACTGTGGGGCGGAGCTGGCCGGCAGCACGGCGCACTCGCCGGGCGGTTTGCTTCCGACCGGGCACTTGGTCGACACGATGCTGCCTTGCGGCTGGACCGATAGGCCCCACCACCCGGGCGCGAGGGTTCCGTTGGTGTTCGCCGAGTTGAATGTGAAGATGCCCTTCGCGGCGGTCGTGGTGGTGTAGATTGCATGCGTCGCGGACGAGGTCAACTGAACGGTGACGCCGCTGGGTACGCCAGGGCCATCGTTCGGTTGGGTCACTTGTCCCGTGATCACATAGTTCGGCGACGCGCCTTGTGCCCCGGGCAGCGAGGTAAGCGTTGTCAACGCCACCAACGCGACGACGAGGGCCAACAGGGCATGCCGCAGAAGAGGCGGTAGCCTGCCCACCATACGGTTTTTCACTCTGCCGGCCCGGCGGTTTTCCGCCGAGACTCGGGCGCGAACCCGGCCCCTCTACTTATAGCTTGCTCGCCGAGAACGCGATGTTTCCAGCGCGTGACAGCTTCGCGTGTTACGGAGGGCTCCGGAGCGTCTCGGATCAGCGGTAGATTGCCTGCACGGCCTCTTCGCGCTTTCTCACCACGCGCTCGCGGAGGAGCTGCTTCGAGAACTCTTCGTAGAACTTGAGCGCCTCGGCATCGACCGACGGACGGCCGAGCTTGAGCGCCTCGTCGAAGTGGTGCATCGTCACTTTTCGGGCGGCGATGTTCTCGCGGATCGCGACGAGGCCGGCTTCCCGGCACAGAGCCGCCAGGTCGCTGCCCACGTAGCCGTCGGTCCGTTGGGCGATCTCGGTCAGGTCGACGTCCTGCAGCGGCATCTTGTGGCTGTGCACCTTGAGGATCTCGAGGCGCCCCGTGACGTTCGGCGGCTCGACGTAGAGCAACCGGTCGAACCGTCCGGTTCGGAGCAATGCTTCATCGATGATGTCGGGGCGGTTGGTGGCCGCGAGGACCAGGACTCGTTCCAGGGACTCAAGTCCATCGACCGAGGTGAGAAGCTGGTTCACGATCCGCTCCGTGACGCCGCTCGACGTCTGCAGTCCCCGCCGGGGAGCTATCGCATCGATCTCGTCGA
>JBARJD010000021.1:0-6388 GCA_049800095.1 Thermoplasmata archaeon
CCATCACTGATGTCCCGGGCGTCGAGGTCGGGCACGTAACGCTCGTCCACGAGGGAGACCCGGTATCGGGGCAAGGGACCGCGCGAACCGGCGTGACGGCGGTTCTTCCCCGGGGGAAGAACGCCACCCCGGCCTTCGCAGGATGGTTCTCCATGAATGGCAATGGGGAGCTTACGGGCACCGCCTGGATCGACGAGTCTGGACTTTTGGACGGCCCCGTCCTCTCAACGAATACTAACAGCGTAGGCGTCGTGCGGGACGCGGTCGTTGCCTGGGCACAGAGTCACGGACTTCCGGAGACTCGATGGACCCTTCCAGTGGTCGGAGAGACCTGGGACGGCTACTTGAACGACATCACGGCCTTCCACGTTACGCGGGACCACGCATTCAGCGCCATCGACGGCGCCCGACCCGGCCCAGTCGCCGAGGGATCGGTTGGCGGCGGAACGGGAATGATCTGTTACGGATTCAAAGGGGGAATCGGGACCGCCTCTCGTCGGATCTCAGCGGATGGCGATTGGACGATCGGGGCCCTTGTCCAGGCCAACCAGGGGTCCCGCGAGGAACTGATGATGGCAGGAGTGCCGATGGGCCGCGAGTTGCCTGAGGCGCTCGCCCCACCTCAGCCGTCCGGTTCGATCTTGGGGTTCATCGCCACCGATGCCCCGTTGTTGCCCCACCAGCTCAAACGATTGGCACGGCGTTGTTGCCTTGGCCTCGCCCGTACTGGGTCGACGGTTCACTCGAGCTCGGGCGACCTCTTCCTCGCATTCTCCACGGCCCACGCCGCGGAGTTAGGGTCACAACGCTCGGGCCGGCGTCAATTGGACTTCCTTCCCGACGATTCGCTTGACCCCATGTTCGAAGGCGTCGTGCAGTCCATTGAGGAGGCCATCTTGAATGCGCTCGTGGCCGGCCGGACGATGGTGGGCCGCCGGGGTCACATCGTCGAAGGTTTCCCAACGGCGCGACTCTCCGATATTCTTCGCCGGTATGGCCGGCTGCCCTCCCGGGGACTTCCCGTCGGCCCGTCGACCTAGACGCGAGCACCCGAGACGCTCCCTACCGGTTCAAATCTGGACTGCAGAGATCGATGCTCGATACCGATGAGCACTACGACGATATCGTGCGGATGATCCGGCGCAAGGCAGCGAAAAACGACACACGAGTAGCTTTGCGTTTCCCCTCCGGGGATCTTTCGTATGCGGACATTGACCGGGAGAGTGATCGAGTGGCCGCGGGACTCCAAGCGAATGGGATCGAACGAGGTGATCGAGTCGCCTGTCTGATTGGAAATTCGCCCGAGTTTCCGATTCTGTGGTTCGGGGTCGCAAAGTCCAGGGCGGTGTTCGTGCCACTCAACACCGCACTCCACGGAGAGGTACTTCGGTATGAGCTGACGGACAGTAACCCGAAAGCTGTCGTGGTGGACCGCGCGCTATATCCGGCATACGCGGGGGTGGCAGACTGGGGCGGCACCCCCTCGATTTGGATTGCGGACCAGGGCGGCTCGAATTCGGAAATCCCGATCGGCTTACCTCGATTTGCCGACCTTAACGCCTCCGGTGACCGCCCTCCGATGGAGGCCCCGGATCCATGGGAGCCGGCGTCAATCCTCTATACGAGTGGAACGACGGGTCGACCGAAGGGCGTCGTCCTCCCCCATCGCCGACTCGTCAACACCCCGCGGGAGTTGGGGGTGCGTGAGAATCTTACTTCGGACTCCATACTGTTCACTGCGCTGCCTCTTTACCACTGCAATGCGCAGGAAAAGACCACGCTCGTTGCCTTGCTGAACGATCTCACCGCCGTGTTTGAGGATCGCTTTCACGCCTCGACTTTCTGGGAAATGGCCTCCCGAGCCGGCGCGACGCATGTTTCTTTACTTACGACGATGATCACCACCCTCTACAAGCAGCCCGCGAAGTCTAGCGATACGTCTCATCTGGTGCGGGTTGCGACCGCGTCGGGTACACCGGCGTCAATCTGGAAGGAATTCGAAGCCCGCTTTGGGCTCCAAATCATCGAGAGCTACGGGATGACGGAGTGCGGTTGCACCACGCTCATGAATCCACCACATGCCGTTCGAGTGGGGTCCGTCGGACTGCCCCTCGGGTTTGTCGAAGCACAGTTGGTCGACCCGAACGACCACCCTGTTCCCATTGGCACGCAGGGCGAGCTCGTGGTACGTCCTCGGGAGCCGTTTTCGATGTTTCTCGGGTATTTGGGCAAGCCCGAGAAGACCGTCGAATCTTGGCGCAATCTCTGGTTTCACACGGGCGATCTTTTGAGGCAGGACGCGGACGGCTACTTTTACTTCGTCGATCGAAAGGGGGACGTCATCCGACGTCGCGGGGAGAATGTCGCCCCCTACGACGTCGAAACGATTCTCAACCAGCACCCCTCGGTGCTCGAATGCTTAGTGGTCGGAGTCCCCTCCGAACTCGGCGAAGAAGACGTGAAGGCCTTCGTCCAGGTCAGGGAGGGGTCTGCGACGAACGCGGCGGACCTTTTCCGCTACGCTGCAGAACGGCTTCCGTTTTTCATGGTCCCACGGTACGTCGAGTTCGTCCCTGAAATCCCTAAGACAGCCAACCAAAAGGCGCAACGGTACCGCTTGAGAGGAGCACTGACCGGTCGGGAGGTGGATCGTACCCGCCTTACGAACGTGGGGTGATCCCGGGCGGGCGTCCCGCACGCTTCATCGCGTGTCGAGAAAAGTCAATCCCCTCGCCGTAGGAGGGGGTCAGTCGGACTCACCACGCAGAAGGGTTTCAAATGGGCCCAGTCGGATTTGAACCGACGACCTCCCGGTTATCAGCCGGGTGCTCCAGCCAACCTAAGCTATGGGCCCCGGACCGAGCGAAGGTGGGGCGGGCTTGAACGTTTCGGCGGGAAGTGCCTTCCTCGGTAGGACAGGCGCGGGCCCCGATCCTTCGAAGCTGTCCTATCCCGGATACGGCTCGAAGTAGTCCGCGTTGTGGGGTTCCTTCCAATCGACGTAGACGCTCTTGAGCTGCATATAGTCCTGAACCCCCCATCGAGTGCCCTCGCCCCCGAGTCCGCTCTGCCGGAATCCGGCGTGGTACCCTTGAGGCGTCTCCGGACCGACGCGGTTCACATAGGTCTCGCCGAACCGGAGCTCGCGGATCGCCTTTTCGGCCCGCGAAACGTCGTGCGTGAACACGTAGCTCGACAGTCCATAACGGCTTTCGTTTGCTCGTCGGATCGCGTCGTCGAATTCGTCGAATGTCAGCACCGGCAGGACGGGGCCGAAGATCTCCTCGCGCGCGATGGGGTTCTCCTCCTCCACGTCCGAGAGGATCGTCGGGAGGTAGAAGGCGCCATTGGCGAGCTTGCCGTCAGCGGGGGCCGCGCCACCGACGACCAGCCGCGCTCCCTCGTCGACCGCTTTCTGCACAACGGCGGCCACGGCATCCCGCGCCGAGAATGCGTAGAGCGGACCCATATCGACCCCGGGTGAAAGGCCCGGTCCGACCCGCAGCGCTCGAACGAGTGTCTCCACCCGCCGGAGAAATCGCTCCTCTACGGACTCCTGGACATAGGCGCGCTCCACCGCGATGCAGGACTGCCCGGCGTTCCAATATCGCGCCCAGACGGTCGCGCGAGCAGCCCACTCAATGTCCGCGTCGCGGTCGATGATCACCGGTGCTTTTCCACCGAGTTCCATCAGGCACTTTACGACCCTCGGGGCCGCCAGCCGCAGCACCTCAATGCCGCTCTGCGTCGAGCCGGTGAGTGTAACGGTCGAACATCGACGATGCTGGACAAGAGCGGGGCCCATCTCACTCCCAGGGCCAACGACCACGTTCAGGACGCCGGGGGGAAGTCCGGCGGCCCGTAGGACGTCCGCGATCAGAAGAGAGGACAGAGGGGTCGCGCTCGAAGGTTTCAGCACCATCGTGTTCCCCCCGACCAGGGCGGGTGCAATCTTTCGGGTCACCGTAGCCGCCGGGAAGTTCCAGGGCGTGATCGCGACCACGACCCCCCGCGGCAGCCAAATGAGTCGCATGGTCTCTCCGCGGGGAAGGCCCGACACCTCGTCACCGGTGAGCGTCCGTGCGAACGAGGCGTAGTACTCGAAATTGTCGATTGCCCCGTCGACTTCGGACTGAGATTCGTAGAGAACCTTGCCCATTTCCCGCGTCAGCAACCGTGCGAGTTCGTCCTTGCGACCCCGGAGCAGGTCGGCGGCCCTCAGGAGGATCTTGGCCCGGGCGTGACTTCCGATCACCTCCCAGCCTGGCTGCGCTCGGTCGGCGGAATCCATGGCTGCCTTCGCATCATCCACTGTAGCTCGAACGGCATTGCCGACGCGGTTCCCGTCCGCGGGGTCGCGAACGTCAATCGTGGCGTGGTCTTTCGGATGGAGGAACTCGTTTTCGAAAAACAGACCCACTGTCGTTACGTCGGGCATGGCCTCCGGGAGTCCCCGAGCCCGTTTACGGCTAGTGGGCCGCACCTTTCGCGTGGGCAATCCCGGGAATCGGCCAGGGCACAGTCGCAGGCGTTGAACCTTAGAGCGAGGCAGGGTTCAATCGGAGGCCGCGGGAAGTACTATGTGAAATTCCATCAATTCGACATCGAGGAACCGGTTGAACTTGTACCCGACCTCGTGCATGACGCCCACGCTCGTGAAGCCGGCCGAAAGGTGTAGGGCACGGCTCACCGGATTGCCCTCGGTGACTCGCGCCAGCACGGTGTGGAGGCCGCACTGAACCGCTTCCGACAAGATCCTGGAGATCAACGCGCGACCCAACCCTTGGTTTCGCCAAGGAGTCGCAACGTACACTGATATCTCAGCGGTCCCGTCGTACGCCCGCCGTTCCGACCAGGGGCTGAGCGAGGCCCATCCCGCGACTTTTCCGTCGACCTCCACGACGAGTACAGGGTGGCGCCGATCGTGGTGCTCGAGCCACGAGACTTGATCCGCGAGAGACCGCGGCTCTGTATCGAACGAGGCCGTCGTGTCACGCACTGCGTCATTGTAGATCTCCCTCATCACTTCGGCGTCGTCTCTGACCGCGTGCCGAATCTTCCGACGAGATAGACCCAACGCCGGCGGGCGGACGGGGGGCATGGCCGGCGCATTCGTGCGCAGGTTAAATCGCGGTTGTCCGAGAAGTTAGGTGTCCGTAGGTCAATCGGCGACGTCGAGCGCGCCGGAGTTCGGATTCCAGACGAAGCCTTGCCAGGGAGCGGGCAGTTCGAAGGAATAAGCGCTGATCATCAAGGCAAGCGTTTCCCGCTCGGGCCGGAGCTCGCTCAGTCGCTGTGCGATTTGGGCCCGCCACGTGCGCGTCGCGCCTTCGAACGTTGAAGCGCCTTCAGGTAAGGGATAATCGGGGTACATAAGAAGAACCGTTAGATCGGATCCGAGAAGTGACAATTCCACCAGATCCTGAGAGAGAATCGCGCTCGTAGCTTCGGAGACGGATCGGATCACGACCGTGGGTCTGTCCGGAACGCCGGGGAGGTACCATTCCAACTGGGGACGACCTTCCGGATCTTGGGCCTGTACCAGCCCCATGTCTCCTGCGAGTTGTCCCAAGAAGGAGGCCATGACGCGGTTCCACTCTTTGTCGGTGTATTCGGGGTTGTCCGGGTCGCTTCGTTGCCCATATTCCATGAATTTCCCATGGCGTTCGTAGAACAGACCGAGCTCGGTCAGAGTGCTTCCAGCGGCGGCGTCGTACCGCTCGCAAAAGCGGTGGCACCAGTCCTGGGCGGTGAATCCGACGCGGTCGCGACGTTCCACTGTATCGACTCCGTCCATCCACCACTGGGTGCTGGAATCTGCGTCGGTCGGGCTCAATTAGCTTACGGTAAGCTCCCTCGAACGGGTATGGGGAGCTGCCTCCGAAAGGAGCTGCCATCGATCGACCCTTGGGTCGGGACGGCGGCGAACCCTTAACCTCGGCGAGGAATACAATCGGCGTGTCGTCGGAACCGCGGGCCGATCCGGACGCATCGCCCGGCCCCCCTCCGTACCTATCGAGCATTCTGGCCGGCGCGCTACGAGAGAGTACGGAACGACACCTGCTCGATCTGATCCGAAAGGAACCGGTGCCTCACCACCTAGGATTGATCATGGACGGGAACCGGCGGTTTGCGCGCGACCACGGCTTGGTCATCGAGGAAGGCCACCTCAAAGGCAAGGACAAGCTCGAGGAACTGCTCAACTGGTGCCTCGAAGCGAATGTGCGCATATTGACGGTTTACGCCCTCTCGACCGAGAACCTGAATCGTTCCGACCAGGAGGTCTCCCAGCTGATGGACCTTTTCGCTGAGGCGTTCCAGGACATCGCACGCGATCCTCGCGTTCACAAGCACCGTATCCACGTCGCGGCCATCGGTAATCGAGCGG
>JBARJD010000022.1:0-24370 GCA_049800095.1 Thermoplasmata archaeon
GCGGCCGACGCTACCCGCGACCGGGTAACCCTCTTGTCCCTCCCCGCGTGAGCGGGAGGCGTGCTCGACTCGTCTGACGGTGTGCTGATACTCGGGGCGGGCGCCGCCGGACTGGCCTGCGGTGAGCGTCTCCACCGGCTCGGAGTTCCCTTCACCATCTTAGAAGCCCGCGACCGGATCGGTGGCCGGGCCCTGACCGACTATTCACTTGCGCCGGGACTGCCTCTCGAGCTCGGCGCCCAGATGGTGCACGGACGCCACGTCGTGACTCACCAATGGGCGCGCCGGCTCGGCCTCAGCACGCGTCCATGGCCGGTCGCTCAGCGCGCTCTCTTTTCGGTGAACCGACGCCTGTGTCGATTCCCTTGGCTGGCACTCCCCGGGTATCCCGACTTCGGGTTCCGCGCGTTCCTCCAGGGGACCCGCGTACTGCCCGGCAAGCTCCGGAACCTGCCACCTCCCGACTGCTCCTTGACCGAGTTTCTCGAGAAGGAGTCCCCGACGCTGGGCGCGCGTCGGTTTGTCGAGCTCCTCCACGCCCACGTTTACGCCGCCGATCCGGACGAGATCGGCGTCCGGGGGCCGGCTGAGGAGGAACGGAGGGCGGGGGAGGAGTTTGGTTATCGGAACTTCCGGCTCAACGAAGGCTACACCGAGCTGTTCCAACGTCATTCGGCGCCGTTCCGCGATCGGATACGGACGGGCATTGGGATCAAGTCGGTCCGCCACACCGCTGAGGGCGTGAGGGTCGACGCGATGACCGCCGACGGCAACGAAACGGTCGAATTCAAGGGCCCCGCGGCGGTGGTCACCTTTCCGCTGGGCGTCTTGAAATCCGAGGCGGTCGTCTTCGATCCGCCGCTTCCTCCTTCGAAGCGTAGCGCGATCGACCGGATCGCCTTTGGGATGGGCTACGCATTGCAGTTGCGAATGAACGGGGGGGAGCTGACCCGTCGCTTCGGAGACTTCTCCCTCGTGTGGGCCGGCGGGGCTACGACCTTCCACCGGCCCGGCGTCCGACACCAAGCCGCCCCGGAGGTCATCACCGCCTTCACGGTGGGAAGGGAGGCGAAGCGACGGGCCACGATGGACGAGCAAGATCGGATCGACGCCACTCTCGCCGAGCTTTCCGCCGCGCTTCCGGAAGGAGTGCACTTGGGAACCGTCACGCATCATTCAGTCCACCTATGGCCGGAGGACCCTTTCGCCGGTGGGGCCTACTCATTCCTTCCCCCCGGCGTCGACGTGGTCGAACGAGAGCGACTCGCGCAGCCGGTCGACAACGTACTCTTCTTCGCGGGAGAGGCCACGAACTGGAAGGGAGAGTCGGCGACGATCCACGGCGCCATCGAGACCGGCTACCGCGCGGCGGAGGAGGTTCGGGCGGCGCGTGCGAGTCCGTCGGGCGGCCTTTCGAAGGAACAGATGTCCGACTCATTGCAATAGTTTCAGACTCTCCGGGAGTTTGAGCCTTATACCGCGCCTGTCTCCCACGCTCGCTTCCCCGCGAAGCAACCGTCGGAGACCCATCGTTGGTGACCGCAACCGTCGAAGTCGAGCATCTAGTCAAGACCTACGGCAACGTCCGCGCGGTAGACGGGATCGATTTTACAATCCAGCCCGGGGAGGTCTTCGCATTCCTCGGACCCAACGGGGCCGGTAAAACCACGACTGTCGAGATTCTTGAGGGAATCCGGCCGAGCAGCTCCGGGCAGGTTCGCGTGTTGGGGAAGGACCCGTGGAAGAGCGGCCGCGAATTGCAACGTAAGATCGGTGTCATCCCGCAGGACTTCCACTTCTTCCCTAAACTGAAGCCCCGTGAGGCGATCGAACTCTACGCGGGCCTCTTTGGGGTTCCCCCTCGCGCGAAGGAACTCCTGGAGCGAGTCGAGCTGTCGGACAAGGCGGAGGCACTGTTTGAGAACCTGTCCGGAGGACAGAAACAGAAGCTCGGCTTGGCGCTGGCGTTGGTCAACGACCCGCAGGTCTGCTTCCTCGATGAGCCGACGACGGGCCTGGACCCCCGGGCGCGTCGGGCCATCTGGGCGGTCATCCGGAGCCTGAAGGCCGAGGGTAGGACGGTCTTTTTGACGACGCACTACCTCGAGGAGGCCCAACTCCTCGCGGACCGCATCGCCATCATCAATCTAGGGCATATCATCGCGGCCGGGACGCCCCCCGACATCATCAAAAGATACGGCCGTCCGGAGCGCCTTCGTATCGCTGGCGATCCGGCGCTTGCAGACCCTCTGCGGCGCCAGCTCGGCCTTCCGGTCGAGGTCCTGGACGGAGCCATTTCGGTAGAACTGCACGCCAAGGGCGATGCGTTGAGAATCCTGAGTTGGGTCGAGTCTTCGGGTTTCGCGTACAGCAGCTTCAGCACCGCCGAGGATACCCTGGAGGACGTCTTCATCCGGCTCGTCGGTTCCTCGGATCACTCCACCCTCGACGTAGCTCCCGAGGGGGATGCGGCGTGAACGGCCGCCGGATTAGCGCCTATTTCGTTGCCTTCGCCAAGGGCTACCTCCGGAACCCCATTGGGTTGTTTTTCACCTTGGTGTTTCCGATCATCCTGATCTTGATCTTCGGCGCCGTGTTCGCCAACTCAGGGTCTTCCGCGGTGCCGCTCTACGTGGAGAACTTTGACCATAACTCCCCAGCTAGCGTGGCCTTTCTCGCGGCGTTGAACGACACGGGGGCCATTCAGGTCCATGTCATCCCCGCGAGCTCCGGCAACCTGTCCGCGTGGCTCGCGAAGAATAGTGGTACCGCGGGTCTGGTCATCCCGGCGGGATTCCAAGCCGCCCTCGCGAACAAGACGGCCGTGAACGTGGTCGTCTTCACGAATCCTTCGGCGGCCTCCCAGGCCGGCATCGTCATCGGCGCGGTGAACGGCGTCGACGCCGCGTTCAATCTCAAACTCGCGAACGGCTCGAGCGTCGTTTCCTCATCCTACCTGAACGTCGGGAGTCAGATCTACACGTACATCGACTACCTGATCCCGGGCTTGATCGGATTTTCGATCCTGACCAGCCCGATGTTCTCGATGGTGAACATCAGCTCCACCTGGAAGCGGGACAAGCTATTCCGCCAGCTCTCCCTCACCCCGCTTACCCGGGCCGAATGGCTGACGGCGGCGATGCTCTGGTATGTGCTGCTCGCCATCGTCGCCGCCTTCGTCATGATCTTCGTCGGGCGCTCCGTCTTCGGGGCGCACGTGTCGGTCGTTCCGTGGATGTTCCCGTTCCTCATCGCCGGACCGATCCTGTTTGTGTCGCTAGGTCTGATCGCGGGCTCGGTCTCGAAGACGCCCGAGACCGCCGCCGTCATCGGGAACGTGATCCTCTTCCCGATGATGTTCCTCTCGGGGACGTTCTTCTCGGTCTCCAGTTTTCCACCCTATCTCCAGACGGTGGCCCACGTCCTGCCGCTTTACTACGTCATTGATGGGCTCAACGACGGGATCCTGTTCAACAATGGCGCGGGGGCGCTGACCGACCTCATCATCGTGGTGGGCGTCGCGGTGGTCTTCTTCGGCGCGGCGATCCGGGTCTTTAGCTGGCGCGAGAGCTGACGCCGGCTTCCCGGAGGGACCCCTCGGCCCGTCGGCCAACGCTTTAAGGGAATGGCTGCCTCCCGCCGCGGGAACCATCATGACCGTCGATTTCAGCTTCAAACGCGCGCCCTCGTACCGACTCGCCACCCTCTCGCGCCGCGGCGGTTGGGACGAGAAGAAACTCCGTGGACAGTTCAAGACCCTCGCAGAATGGGCGAAGAAGAATCACCTACGGACCGGCCACTGGATGTTCTTCGAACCGAACGGGAAGACCTTCGTCGCGGCCATCGAAATCAAGGGAAAGGCGAGCGGCAGCGGGCGCATTCGCCTCCGTACCGTGCCGGCCGCGACGGTCGCGAGCGTGACGTTCAACCCCGACGATGTCTCCCCCCGTGTCATTTACCACGGCCTCTCGGACTGGCTCCGGGGGCGGAAGAAGGAAAAAGAGATTCAGCGGGTCCTCTCGAGCCGGGAGGTTTACTCTGGCGACCCATGGTCCGGTCCGAAGGTCTGGGCCCGAACCGAGATCCAATACGTCGTCAAGAAGTAGCCCCCCCGGACGCCGGCTCTCGACCCGTGATGCGCGCCCACTTGAAGTGCCCCAAGTGCACCCAGGAGTTCGACTACGACCTGACGGTGGGGGGTTCGCTGATGTCGATCCACCTCGGGGGCAGCCGCTATATGGCGTGCCCGTCGTGTGGTCGTTGGTCGGTGTTCAACCTCCGGTCCAACCTCCTTCCGGAATGAGCATCCCTGGGATCTCGCCCGGAGCGTCCATCGGAGCCGACCGCTCTCCGCTGCTTCGGGCGACCGACCGATTGCGGTCGACGCGGGACCGGACGAGGTCCCGAATCCTGCTCAGGGGTTCTCGGCGTTGGGGGCCGAGTTCCCGGAGCCGATGGAATTGGAAATTCCCTCGAGGAATCATTCACGGGACTCGACGGAAGCCCTCTTGAAGGGAGATTCGCTGAACGGTACGGTGCTCCGGTGACCGGATCCGATCCTTCGCCTGTCTTGGCTGCCGTCCATGGCCGGGTCCGGTCGCTTCACCGGAAAGCGGAGACCCGCTCTGAGCACGGGCTCCCCAAACCGACCGTCGCCGAGATTCGGATCGTTCAGGGGGGCGTGGAGGGGGACTTCAACCGGTACCGGCACGAGGAACAGCACGACGAGCCCAACCAGGCGGTCTTGCTGATGCCGATCGAGATGCTCCGGAACCTCAATGCGGAAGGATGGCCCATCGACGAGGGGGACATCGGCGAGAATGTCACCACCGAGGGGATCCCGTATGCGGAGTTCCACCCGGGCGACAAGTTCCGGCTCGGAGAAGCGGTTCTCGAGATCTCCAAGCCGTGCGTCCCTTGCACTAATCTCTACCTTCTTCCGTACGTCGGCAAGAAGAAGGGCCCCGGATTCCTCAAGACGATGCTCCACCGCCGTGGCTGGTATGCCTCGGTGGTCCACGAAGGTCGGATTCGACCGGGCGACACAATCGAGCGATTCTGACCGCCCCGGGCCACTCGAGGCTCAGTTTCCCCCTCGAACGTGGGGTTTTTGAACCGCGTCGTGCCAGAGGGGGTCTCGATGGCCCCCAACCTCCGCCTGAGCCTTTCGATTTTCACCGCCGGGTTCGCGATCGAGGCGGGCGTCAATGCCTACGACATTCTGACCGGCTCGTCCAAGGGCACCACCGGCGAAGTGCTCTTCATCGTGGGGATCGTTGCCACATTGCTGGGCATTACCTTCCTCACGCTCGGACGACACGAGTGGAACGAGCTCCACCACCAGCGCGTCCGTCACGCGCACGTCACGCTGGTGGTGACCGTCTTGCTCGCGCTCGCGGCGGCCGTCCCCGTCGCGTACTACGCGTACATGTCCTCGGTCGCGATCCCGAACTGGCTCGCCTACGAGGTGGGCGCCGCCGTCGCGGCCTCCTTGTTCGTGTCGTTCATACTCTACGCGATCATCGTCTACCATCTCCTCGGCCCCGCCGGGCGGACGATCCTCATCCTGGCTCTCGTGGCGGCGGTCCCGGTCGTCGGGATCGTGGGCTATCACATCGCCGGCGGCATCCCCGAATACCTGACGACCGTTCGGTCGAGCCCGACCAAGCTCGCGGCGCTCATCGAGCCGGTCGTGGCGTACCTCTCGTACATGTTCCTCGCCTACGCGCTCTTCGCCGTGGCGTTCATTGACGCCCATCGACGCGTCGCGAAAGGGCTCCAGTCCCACTCTCCGGATGCTCCTTCTCCTCCCTCGGGGACCGCCCCGCCGCGGCCGTCCTGACCCGTCCGCCGGTTTCCACGGGCAACCGCCTTTAGGCGACATGGACGTGCCGTTCCCGATGCGCGTCGACGAAATCAGCGAGTCACCAATCCTCACGCTGATCGACCGCATTTTCGAACAACGCCAGCGCGGCATCACGATCTTGGGCCTCCACATTGGGGAGCCTGATTTCGATACCCCGGCGGGAATTCGGGCCGCCGCCGTTCGCGCGATGGAGGAGGGTCTCACCCACTATGGGCCGGCCCAAGGGATGCTCGACCTCCGAGAAGCCATCGCGGAGCGGCTGCATCGGTTGCACGCCATCCCCGCCACCGCCGACGACGTGGTAGTGATGCCGGCCAAGCTCGCCATCTATGCGAGCCTACTCGCCACCACCGATCCCGGAGATGAGGTGCTGCTCCCGGACCCGACGTACCTGTTCGAGCAACCCGTGCAGCTCACCGGGGCGCGCCCTGTCTACTTTCCGCTCCGGGAGGATTACTCCTTCGACTCGAAGGCCCTCGAGGGCGCGATCACGCCCCGTAGCCGCGTGCTCATTCTCACCTCCCCATCCAACCCGACAGGCCGGCTCCTTACCCGAGACGAGGTCCAGGCCGCCCTGGCGATCGCCCGAGAGCACGATCTCACGGTCCTGAGCGACGAGACGTACGAGTCCCTCGTCTACGAGGGGCCGCACGTTGCGCCGGCGAGCCTCCCCGACAGAGCGGGACGCGTCGTGACGATCGGGAGCTTTTCCAAGATGTTCGCGATGACCGGTTGGCGGGCCGGCTACGCCGTCGCTCCGCCGGTGCTCCGGGCACGCCTCGTGAAGGTCGTTGAGAGCACCTTGACGTGCGTCCCCCCCTTCGTCCAGCGCGCCTGTTTATGGGGGCTTCAGAACGCCGAACCGGACGTCGTCCGGTTCCGGGAAGAGTTCCGCCGGCGGCGCGACCGCCTCTTCGACCTTCTCCGGGAAGTCCCGGGCCTCGAGGTCTATCGGCCGGCGGGAGCGTTTTACATGTTCCCTCGGTATGACTTCCCGATCTCGTCGGTCGAGTTCTGCAACCGGGTCCTCGACGAGGAACAACTGGCGGTCGTTCCCGGGATCTCGTTCGGACCGCTGGGGGAGGGGCACTTCCGGATCTCCTTCAGCGCTCCCATGCCCTCCCTGGAGGAAGGAGTCCGTCGGTTGCGGCACTTTCTCGAGCGGGCCGCGCTGAAGTAGCGCCCGCACGGGTTTTAGTAGCGGAGAGCCTCGGTACGCCCGATGTCGACCGCGCCCCGAGTGCATGACCTGACCGCCCTCTTTCAGACGCATATGCCCATCTGGCCGACCGTGCCCCTACCGGTGCTGGAGCCGGTTGGGGTGGTCTCCCGGGATGGCTACTCGATCGAACGGCTGAACGCGATGACGCACAGCGGGACCCACCTCGACGCGCCGTACCATTTTATCGAGTCCGGAAAATCGGTGGACCAGATCGCGCCCGGCGACCTGACCGGTGACGGCGCGGTATTGGACCTTCGGAAGGAGGTCCGGGGTCACTTGATCCCCCAGGCGGCCATCGAGCGTCACTGGCCGAAGTCGTTCCGGCCCGAGATCGTGCTCCTCGAAACCGGCTGGAGCCACGACCGGTCGCGGACGAAGAAGTACCTCTACGACTTTCCGGGCATCGAACCGTCGACCGCGGAGTGGCTCGTCCAGCAGAAGGTCAAAGGGGTTGGGACCGATGCCCTAGGCATCGACCCGTATGCGAACGAGAAGTTCGAAGCCCACAAGGTGCTCCTGGGCCGCGATATTTGGATCCTCGAAGCCCTCGACCACCTCGACACCCTCCAGGAAGACACGCCCTACACCGTCGTGGCGGCTCCGCTCAAGCTGGAGGGCGCCAGTGGCGCGATGAGCCGGGTCTTCGCCATCGAGCAAAAAGCACACTGAGCCGATGCCGCTCTCATCGGGTCTTTCGGGACAGCGGGTTCTGATCACCGCCGCGAGTCAGGGGATCGGCTTCGCCGCCGCGCGTGCGTTCCTCGGCGAGGGGGCGCGGGTCGTTGTCAACGGTTCGAGTGCGACCCGTCTTGCCAAAGCCGTGGAGACCCTTCGGCCCCTGGGGGAAGTTCATGGCGTGGTCGCGGATTTGGTACAACACGCCGAGCTCGATCGACTCGTGACCGAAACGCACGGCGCTCTGGGCGGGATCGATACATTGGTCTACGTCACCGGATCCCCCGCGCCGGGAACCTTCATGGAACAGAACTTCGATTCGTGGCAGGCCGCCGCCAATCTTCTCACGGTGAGTCCGGCGTACCTGGCTCAGCAGGTTGCGGCGCGGATGTTGGCCTCCCATACGCCGGGCCGGTTAGTCTTCTCCGCTTCCTACGCGATCCGGGAACCGATACCGAACATCGCGACTTCCAACGTCTGCCGCATTGCCATCGCGGGGCTCGTCCGGACCTTGGCGCGCGAATTGGGCCCCCACGGGATCCGGGTAAACGGCGTGCTGCCCGGTTTCATCTCGACCGACCGGGTCGCCCATGTGTTCGAAGACGTCGCCCGGCGCCGGGGCATCACACCGGAGGAAGCGAAGGACATCGCCGTTCACGATATTCCGCTGGGCCGGATCGGCACGCCGGAGGAGCTCGCCCGCGTCTTCGTGTTCCTCGGCAGCGAGATGTCGTCGTACGTGAGTGGCGCCCTGCTTCCCGTCGATGGCGGGAGTCTCCGTTCCGTCGGCTGAGATGCGCCGGGTTACGGCTCGTCCGGCGCCACCGTTTCGTTCAGGAAATCCTGGCGCTCGGGCGCGAAGACATCGAGGATGATCGTCCGGCGGGACGGGTCGGTATGGAGCTCGTGGGGCACTGCCGAGGGCACGTAGTAGGCGTCTCCGGACCGGAGACTCCAGGACTGGTCGCCCACCTGGAAGGTTCCGCCACCTTCGAGGACGGTGCCGTACTGGGCGTGGGGATGGGTGTGGCGAGGGAAGACTCGGCCCGGTTCGATCCGATACAGCACCAGCATGGCGGAGGACGCGTGGGCGAGGATGCGACGCCGTACCCCCGGTAGGATCTCATGCCAGGCGGTCTCGGAATCGTGCCAAAGCGGCATGGACGAGCCGACCGACCCGGGCTATTTCGTTCTATCCTCGGAAACGTTTAGCCCAGCGCCTGTCGAAGGTCATCGACCAAATCCTCCGCGTCTTCGATCCCCACCGAGAATCGCAACAGACCACCCGATATCCCCTTCTCCTTTTGCTCGGCCGGCGGCATCGCCCGGTGGGTCATCAGGGCCGGGTGGTTGACGAGGGACTCCACCCCGCCGAGGCTTTCGCCGAGGGTGAATACTTTGAGCCGCCGGGCCACGCGGATCGCGTCCGCCCGGCCCCCGACGACCTCGGCGGAGACCATGCCACCGTAGCCATCCATCTGTCGGCGGGCGATGGCGTGACCGGGGTGGCGAACGAGACCCGGATACAACGCCCGGGCAATCTTGCGATGGTCCTGGAGGTAGTTGGCCACCCGCTGGGCGTTCTCTGCATGCTGGCGGACGCGTACCCCCAGCGTCCGGATTCCCCGGATCATCAGGAAGCAGTCGAATGGGCTCGGAACGCCGCCGGCCGAGTTCTGGAACCAGTAGAGCTTCTTGAGCAGAGGCGCCGTGCGGACTACAAGGGCGCCGCCGATCACGTCGCTGTGGCCCCCGATGTATTTCGTTGTCGAGTGGACCACCACATCGGCTCCGAGCTCGAGCGGTCGCTGGAAGACCGGCGAGGCGAACGTGTTGTCGACCGCCACGTGGGCTCGCCCGCGACGTGCGATCGCGATGGCGCCCTTGAGGTCTGTGATCTTGAGAAGCGGGTTGGTCGGGGTCTCAAGATAGAGCAGGTCGACCGCCGGACCCTCGGCGAAGGCCCGCCGAACATTTGCCAGGTTGGTTGTGTCGACGAAGTCCACCCGCACCCCGTGGGTCCGCGCCAGTTCGAGGAGGCGTTGCGCGCCGTGATAGAGGTCATCTCCCGCAACGATCCGGCTCCCCGACTTGTACCCCATGAAAAGAGCCGAGATCGCGGCGAGCCCCGACCCGAAGGCGAGCGCCCCGGCGCCACCCTCTAGCTTCGTCAGAATCCGCTCGAGTGCGGCGCGGGTCGGATTTCCCGTGCGGGAGTAGACATACCCCTGTGAAACCCCGGGGGCGGATTGGCGGAATGTAGTGGAGAGATAGACAGGAACGTTCACCGCTCCGGTGAGCGGGTCCGACGTCTGGCCGTCGTGGATCAGTCGAGTGTCCCACTCCATCCTAGGGCGCCAGAGCGGGTTCTCACTTGAATCGTTCGCTAGAGGCACCGCCGAACGGCTTCGCGGCAGGAAAACGGACGTTTGGTCGGTTTACGAATGTATTTAGACCCCCTAGACGTGCGCGTGCTAGACCGCGTCGCGCCGCCGAACGGTGGCGCGGGGGAACACGGAAATGACCGCTGCAATGAAGGCCGAAACGCCGGGCTTTACGATGAACACTCCCGCGGCTACGGCCACTCAGCCGTCCCTCTACGTCCGTCAGACGTCGGGCCTCGTCCGTACGGTGGGCCCCCGGACCGCACTCTTCGCGAACCTCGTCGGCATGGGCATCATCGTGAATTATTTCTGGATCGTATTTGCCTCGGCGGGCTACCCCAACGCCAACCTCGTGACGACCGTCGGGATCGGGGTGCTGATCAATCTCGGTGTGGGGTACGTCTACTGGATGCTGGCAAGCACCATGCCCCGCTCTGGTGGCGACTATGTCTTCCTCGGTCGGATCTTCCACCCGAGCATCGGCCTCGGGACGAACCTACTGTTCACTGTCGTCTTCATCACCTGGGCGGGATACTTCGCCTACTACACCGCGATCTTTGGCATCCCCACCACCCTCGCCGCGTACAGCGTTGCCGGTGGCGGAACGGCGGCGTTGACCATGGCCGGCACGCTGTCCTCCTCCTTGAGTGACCAGTTCCTGGTCGGACTCTTTGTCCTGCTCCTCGTGGTCCTCGTCAGTCTGTTGCCCACGAAGTGGATCTTCCGCACCGTCGTGGGAATCTTCGTGCTCTCCGGGATCATTTTCATTATCATGCTCGGGCTGCTGCTGACGACTTCGCAAGCGACCTTCGCGGCGGACTGGAACACCCTGAACACAGGGGCCTACTCCTACCAGAGTCTGGCCTCCAGCGAGAACGGACTGACCGGCATCACCTTCACGGGCACTTTCCTGGGCATCGTGTACACCATGCTGAGCTTCATCGGATACGCGAACAGCTCGTACTACGGCGGCGAGATTCGCGGCAACCCGACGCGGACCCAAGGGCTCGCGATCTTCGGCGCCCCGCTGATCTTCGCGGCGCTGATAGCCGGCCTCTACGCGGCCACCTACGCAACATTCGGGCGGAACTTCCTCATCGGTGTGAGCGTCACGTTCGTGACCCCTGGGAACACGCTCACGGCGATACCATCTCCCCTGTTCCTTGTCTCGTATCTGCTGCACGGGGACCCCGTGCTGGCCGGATTCCTGGCGTTCGGTCTCATCTTGACGTTCTTCGGCTTCTCGCTGGTCTACTTCATCATCCCGACGCGGAATCTCTTCTCGTGGTCGTTCGACCGGATCCTCCCCACCGCGTTCGCCACGGTGAATCGGAACGGCGTGCCCTGGGTGGCCGTCATCGCGCTGGCCGTGGCGTCCTTGATCGTGGTCTATGTAGGGGTCTACACGACGCTACTCTCGTATCTGTCCTATTCGAACTTCGGCTTCTGGCTGGCCGTCGGACTTGTCTGCCTCGGCGGGGCACTCTTCCCCTTCCTGCGCCCCCAGATGTTCCAAAGCGCCCCCCGCATCGTACGGGCCCGAATTGGGCGGGTCCCCGTCATTACCATCGTCGGGATCGCGAGCTGGATCTCCGCCTGGTTCGTCAGCTACGCCGCGTCGACGGCCTCGTATGTCGAACCGTCCGGGGCGTACAGCTACGCGTACCTCGTGTTCCTTCCGATCGTGTTCGTAATCGGCGTAGTGCTCTACTGGGTGTCCCGGGCGATCCAGATGTCACGCGGGGTTCCGATGGACCTCATCAACAAGGAGCTGCCTCCCGAGTAGGGTCAGTCCGCCCTCCGAGGGCGAGCTTTTGACCTTCGGCCCTCTACTAGGGCCTCCGTGGACGGTACCGTAGAGGTCGTCGTCGACCCGTTTACTCAGGAAAAGCTCCCGCTTCACCTGCCCCTTGCATTCCAGACCGACCCGGTGCAGTCGCGAAACGCGCTCGGCCTACCCGACTACGTCGATGTCAGCGATGCGGTCATGGCCCACGCCGTCGGCGTGCTGCAAGGGCTCGCGGTGGACCTGCCCGGCCACGATATCGCCCTTCTCGGCGGGGTCGCCTTCCGGTTCCGTTCCCCCTCGAGCAACTCGGCCGTAAGTGGGCTTCGGCGTCCGCTCCACGACATCGACCTGTCCTGCCACCACGCGGACGTCAAGAAGGTCCACGCGGCCCTGCTCGCGCTCGGTTCGCGGCACGGCAGCGCTCTTTCCATCGTCGAGACGCACGCCGATCGGATGTTCAACGCGCTCATGGGCGGCCGCCGTCTCCGGCTGCACAACGTCAACGAAGTCGTGGACGGCCGCTGCGTGCTCGGAACGATCGACCTACTGGCGGACGAGTTCAAGTTCTGTCACAACATGGACCTCACAGCCGACATTACACAAGCCCCGAAGGACGGCCACACGCTGGCGCTCTCCACCCTGTTGCTCTCCAAACTGCAGTTCATCCAGAGCATCCCGTCCCGCGACAGCGGTCAGGTCGCGGGTCGAGTTTTGGGCCCGTTCGGGAAGCGGGAGGTCCTGATCGGACCGGAAGACAAGGACGTGAAGGACATTCTGGCCGTGCTGATGGACCGGCCCTTGGGCGAGCACCCCGGGGAGATCTCTCCGACCAAGTTCGTGGAGCCTCTCGCCTCGGACTGGGGGTTCTGGACGACCGTTCGCCTCAACCTGGAGCATATTGCGAAGTCGCCACTCTTTGACCAACTGTCTCCGCAGCCGCGCGAGACCGTTCGGTCGAAACTCGCAACGTTGCGGGCCGCGACCGACCAGGTGCAGCCGAAGCGACGGTTCGGCTTCCTCTCGCGCGAGTGGTGGGAGCCTGTCGAGTCGTTTGGTACGACGCCCCCGCCGGCCTCCACCCCGCCGTGACCTGGGTCATCCGGTCGTCAAGACGTGCGACCGCACACCCCTCGGTTCGAGCTCCACGATGAGTCCTTGGAGCACGCCCTCGGAGTAGGCGCTTCCGGGATTCACGCAGAGCGTTCGTCCCACTTCCGAGAACCCCTTCGACTCGTGGATGTGCCCATGCAACCCCAGGAGCGGCTGGAACTGCTCGATGGCGGCCCGGACGGCCGTGCTGCCGACGTGGACCAACTCGGGGTCTCCCCCCGGACCCATCACCTTCGTGAGGTCGGCGGTGAGACGCGGGGCCAGGTCGAGCTGCGTTCCCATCGGAGGAACGTGGATGTTGAAGACCGCCTGGTCGGGGTGCTCGAGCTTTTCCGCCGCCGCCCGGACGCGTTCCGTGATCTGCGGCTCCGGCAGTTCCCGGTTCGTGTGCCAGGGCGTGACGTTGCTGAACGGACCGGTCAGGAGCTCGTGGGAGTCGTCGAGACGGAGGGGTCGCCCGTCCGTCAACTCGACGTAGTCGCTCGCCGCGAGGACCCCCTCCATCTCGTCTAGGTCGTCGTTGCCGAGCCCGATCAGCGTCCGGATGCCGGTCCCCTTGAGCCGGGTCTCCGCGAACGCGACCCACCGGCGGAGCATGTCGAGCGCCAAGACGCGGAACAGGTCGTCCGCGCGACGCCGGTCGGCGGAGATCTCTTCCCACTCCTTCGGGGTGGTCCGGTACGGAATGCTCCCCGTGGCCAGAAGGTCTTCTTCGAACTTGGCCAGGTCGGACTCGGTCTGCACCCACCGTCGACTACCGAAGTGCAGGCCGGTCCATCCGCCATTCTCCGGCCAAAGGGGCGTGATGGTCTTCCCGGCGATGTCGCCGCCGACCAGGAGCACCTGCGCCCGGTAGACTTTCCCGGCGTTTACGAACTTTCGAAAGCAGCGTTCCGACCCGTGGAGGTCTGCCACGAAGAAGACGCGAGTGAACTCCGCCATTCGTCCCGCCGCCGCGGGGGCGAGGCCGGTCCGGCTAAAAGAGTTCCTCCGCCGCCGGAGGGAGTCCCCCGGAGTTCTTCCGGTCCATCCTAGGCAAAACTCTTTAGCAAGGGCCCGGGACTGGGCGGCCGATGGCGGAAGAGCTCTACCCCATCATCATCCAGGTCACGATTCCCCTCCCGACGCACATGATCTTCGCCGCGATGACAGAACCCCCCGGACTCGCCGGCTGGCTCTGCGAGGAGGCCCACGTCGACCGACGGACCGGTGGTGAGTGCCGCCTGCGCTTCGGCGGAGAGACCCCTTTCGAGACCCACGGGACGGTGACCCATTTCACTCCCGACGTGGATTTCGGATTCGAATGGCGCGCCCCAGGGGCGTTCGCCGCGTTCATGAACGAGCCGGCTCCGGCGACGCGGGTATACTTCCGGCTCGCCGACTCCCCCGAGGGCATCGACGTCACGCTTGAGCACATTGGCTGGGGTTCTGGAGACAACTGGGAAGAGGCCCGGTCGTGGCATTTCCACCTCTGGGACGACGCGATGCAACGGCTGAAGTCCTACCTGATCAAGACCGCCTACGGTTGAACGTTCGTCGACTCTCCCTCACCCCACTGGGGTGTACTTCGAGCAGATCGAGGCTCCGCATATCCCGCACGGACCGCTGGGGGCCATGTGAAATCCCCCGGGTGTGCCCGGAACGTCAGGAGCGACCGACATGTGATTGGTGGGGAAGTGCCCACACGCACAACGGGCGTGACCCGCCACGGGCGTGGCTGGCGGACCGATACCGGTTCCCCCCCACGACGGAGGAGGACTCGGGTCCCCAAAGACTTGTCGAGGCCTCACCGGAAGCGGGCCACCTGGGCCCGAAGAGAACCGCTAAGCGCCTCGAAGCTACGGACCCCCGATGGACATCCTCGGCTGCGCCCTCCCCGATGATTGTTGGGTGGATGTCGAGTACGACAGCTGGGTCCGCGCCGAATCCGACTCGGGCACGTTCTCCACGGGCGTGCTCGCCTTGCAGGCGGCGTTCGCCGGTCGGTACTCTTCCGTTCGGTTTCGCGACGTGGAGGGCGTCATCGAACGGGGACGTAGTGTCGCCACGTTGGAGAGCCCCCGGTCCACGGCCCCGTTCCGCTTGCCGGTGACGGCACGCGTCGTGGCCCGGAACGATGCCCTGATGAAGCGGCCCAAGCTCCTCAACGACTCTCCCTACGATCGCGGATGGGTCGTGCGGATCGCGCCCAGAGACCCCCACGACGCGTCCCGGCTGCTGGCGCGGCCGGAGGAGGTACGGGAACTCCTCGCGGCCCGGATCACCGAACGCCGGATCCACTGCTACCCGGCGTCGCCGGACCTCGAGATGTTCGAGATCGGGTCGGAATGCTCCGCCACGCTGGCCAAGCTGGACGAGGAACTCGTCCGCCGTACGCCCGACGACGTAGTCCTTCTCGTGACCGATGACCCGACGAGCCCGATCGAACTCGTCCGGTGGTCCGACCGGACCGGCCACACGGTGCTCCACCACCGAGTGGAGGGAAACCTCCATCACTTCCTCATTCGAAAGGAAGCGGCCCCCGTGCCGCGCCTTCGACGGGCGGCGACGGGGGAGATGGAAATCGGTTAGACCGTCTTCTCGACGGGCACGCGGACCCGGTTGCCCCATTCCGACCAAGAGCCGTCGTAGTTCCGGACGTCCGGGTAACCGAGGAGATACGAGAGCACGAACCAGGAGTGGCTCGACCGCTCGCCGATCCGGCAGTAGGTGATCACCGGTTTGTCCGGCGTAACGCCCTTGGGAGTGTAGAGCGCTTCGATCTCCTCGCGGGTCTTGAACGTTCCGTCGTCCTTCACGGTCTGTGCCCACGGGATGTTCGCGGCGCCGGGGATGTGGCCGCCGCGTTGGGCGGACTCGTTGGGATACTCCGGGGGCGCGGTGATCTCGCCCGAGAATTCCTTGGGCCCGCGTACATCGACCAGCGCGAGCGCGCCGGCCTGAACCTCCGGGAGACGGCCGAGCACGTCGTCAAAGTAGACCCGCAGCTTGGCGTCGGGCGGGCTCTTCGCAGTGTAGGTGCTCGGCGTGGGGGTCGGAATGTCTTTCGTGAGCGGTTTGTCTTCCTCGATCCACTTCTTCCGGCCGCCGTTGAGCAGCCGGACGTCCTTCACGTGGTGGTACTTGAACACCCAAAAGGCGTAGGCGGCGAACCAGTTGTTGAAATCCCCGTAGAGCACGAGGGTGGTGTCGGGGTGGATCCCCTTCGCGCGGAAGAGGGCCTGCAGTTGGGCCGTGTCAATGATGTCCCTCCGGACCGGGTCGTTGATGTCCTTTTTCCAGTCGATGAGGACCGAGCCGGGGATGTGGCCGGTGTGGTAGTTCGCCTGGGGGTCGTAGTCGACCTCCGCGACGACCACCTTCGGGTCCTGGGCGTGTTCGGTCAGCCAGGCGGAGTCCACCAGTACTTCCGGGTGCGCGAACGGCTTCGACATGGTTTCGTTTCTCTCTCGGGACGGGCCCGCAGCCTGCCTCGGGGGAGGATGGGTAAAGGGCCCTTGGTTACGGCAAGGTAACTAGCGCCCCCCCCGGGGTCTTCCGAGGCAGGGTTTTCTCAGTCCCGCCGGCCGCGCCGGGGGAGCTCGTCGGTGGAGACCTCGATGGTTCCGGGATCGAACCCGAGCTTCTCGAGCTCGACCCGTATCCGGGAGCGATGGTCGCCCTGGAGGTAGACCTCCCCTTCGACGACGGAGCCCCCGGTCGCGAGTCGGTTCTTGAGGATCCGGGTCGTCTCGGCGAGGTCGGTTCCCGTGGGGAATCCGGAGATGACGGTCGCCGGCTTGTTGTACCGACGGGGCTCGACTCGGACCCGGATTCGGGCGGTCTCTCGGTCGAGCGCCGACAGGATCTCGTCGAACTCGTTGCTTCCCATGATTCAGGTGGTTCCTTCCGCACGTGCGCCCGAGGGGCCGTTCCCCCGCCGGTCCGTCCGGCCAAAATCCTGGCCGAAAGCGGGTAGGTCGTGATGGGGGGTTTCGATTCGGGGCAGCAACGGTTTCGGAGGGTCGAAGCGGCAGGGGATTATCAAGCCTTGTGCCGAAGCGATGGATGGGGCGCCGATCACCCGCGTCTAGCGATCCCCCCACCGATACAGCTTCACCGCGATGGCGGTGCCGACCACCGCGGTGACGGCGAGGAGCCCGGCATCCAGGAGTGACCCGAAGCCGACCGAAACACCCGTGGGCAACAGTCCTACGCTCGACTGCACGATCACCGCGGCGTACGTACCCGGCAGAAAGTAGGCGATCGACTGCCAGTAGTGGGGGAGGAGCCAGATGGGCAGGTACAGCGGACTGAGCATGCCCAGCGACGTGAAAAGCAGGTTCCCCACGGGCCAGATCTCCCGCTGGCTCCGCAGCCGGCTCGAGATCGCGATGCCGATCGCGGAGAAGAGGATCCACAGGAGCCCGATCGAGCCGATCAGGGCGATCCAAGCGAGCCACGGGACGTGGACGACCGACGCCAGCAGCAGGCCAAGGACCACGTAGGCCGGCAACGCGGCGATCATGTTCGAGACCGCGATACCGAACAGGTAGCCGACCTTCCCAAGCGGGGAAACGATGAACAGGTCCTGGAGCGAGGACTCGAGCCGCCAGTAGGCCGAATCCCCGAGCACCCAATTCCCGATGTTCTGGGTCGTGAAGAGCATCGCTCCGATGATCTCGAGCGGGAACAGCCCGGGAGGCGAGATCAGCTTCAGGAAGTAGAGGAAGATGAACGGCAGCAGGATCGGGGCGATCGTGGCCGCCGGGTTCCGGCTGATCCAGCGCCAGCCGATCAAGGCGAAGGCGGGGAAGACGTGGCCACGTCGGGGCAGTTCGTACCGGTTGGAAGTCGCACCGGCCATCTTCAGCGCTCCCGGGCGATCCGGCGCGCCCAGTAGACCGCGCCGACAAAGGCGGCACTGGCGCTGACGACGAGGCTCACGGAGGCGATAAGGATCCAGGCCGTGGGGAGGGGGAGGATCCCGGCGGCATGCTCCGCCAACGCAGCGCCACCCGCCGTCGGGAGCAGGAGCGCGAACGGCTGCAGCACCTTGGGGAACAGGAAGAGCGGATAGAACACCGGCGGAAGCACGCCGAAGAAGTTGAAGAACAGCGTCGAGTACGGCCAGATGCTCCGCATATTCTTGAACCAAGTCGAGATCATGTAGCCGACCGACGAGGTGAACACGAACTCGGCGCCGAGGATGGCAACGAGGACGAGGTCGGGGGCCACCGCGAGCGGGACGAGGTAGGCCGAGGCCACGAACAGGACGACGATCGGCAGACAGTAGGCGGCGAGGATGCCGACGGACATCCCGACGAAGTAGGCCTCGGGCGTCATCGGCGACGCGTGGTACAGCTCGTGCAACTTGTGGTCGATCCGGATCCAAGCCGACTCGTTCTGGACCCTCTGACCGATCTGGAACGTCGAGAAGACCACCGCGCCGATCAGCGTGTACGAAAGATACTGGCGGGCGAGCACCGCGACGAAGACGAGGAACACGGCCTGGACGATGATCGAAGTGGCGATGGAGAGGACCTCGTGGAGCTGGACCCGGAGCTCGGTGCCGATAAAGGCGCCCAATCCGGTCCACCGGGACCGGGTCGCGGTCGGCAAGGGGCCATCAAGATTCATCGTTGATCGACCTCCCGACGACCCTGAGGAACGCCTCCTCGAGGGTGACCGGACCCACGGTCGCGGTGAGATTGGCATGCGCCGCGAGCTCGAGGATTTCTTGCAGCCCGTGCGGGCCCGTGATCACGTGCACGATGTCTCCGTCGCGCACGAGGGGTCCGAAAGTGGCGAGTTCTTGCGCGATCCCATTCCCCGAAACAACGGAGACCCGAAGAGTGCCCCCGACGCTCCGCTTCATGTCGTCCGCCGTTCCTTCCGCGAGCAGGCGGCCCCGGTCTACGATGTACAGCCGTTGCGAGAGCGCCTCGGCTTCGTCGAGGTAGTGGGTCGTGAGGAGGATCGTGGACCCTTTCGTGGTCAGTTCCCGGAACGAGTCCCATACCCCTCGTCGAGCGAACGGATCCATCCCGATGGTCGGCTCGTCCAAGAAGAGGAGTGGGGCCTCGGTGGAGATCACGGTCGCCACCATCGTGCGCTGACGTTGTCCGCCCGAGAGCGTGATCGAGAGGCGGTCCGCGACCTCGGTGAGCCCCATCTGCTCGAGGGCGTGGTCGGCCCGGCTCTTCGCGGTCTCCCGCGTGAATCCCCGGGCGCGGAGGTAAGTGTACGCTTGCTCCCGCGGGGTCAGGTGCATGAACGGTTTTCCTTCCTGAGGCACGACGGCGAGGTACGGGCGAACCGACTCGGGGTCGGCGATGGCATCCTGTCCAAAGATCTCCACCTTGCCGGAAGTGGGCGCGAGCAAGGTGGAGGCGATCCGCAGGAACGTGGTCTTCCCGGCTCCGTTCCGTCCGAGGAGAGCGATCCGTTCGCCCCTGGAGATTCGGAGGGAAACCCCCGACAGGGCCTCGATGTCGGGGCTGCCCCGTCCGCGGTAGGTCTTGCGAACGGAGTCGGCGCGTAGGGCTTCAGAATTCATGGCGCGGCCCAACTACGTCGTGTATTTCACTCATGTCCGCGATCGGTCCCCGAGGTCAGAAACCGGAACGTGAGGAACACGCCCCGAGAATCCGTCCGGCGGGGGCCGGTGTCGCAGGACTGGAGAGACTAGAGGGGACTCCTCAGGGGGCTGTCGGGCAGAGAGGATGAGCGAATCCGCTCAGCCGCCGCATCCGCAGCCGCCACCGTTCGAAGAGTTGCTGCCACAGGATCCGCATCCCCCCGCGACGCCGGCCTCGTCGGGTTCGGGGAGGGTGGGATTTGTGATCTTGAAGCCCGATTCTTGAAGGGTCTCGACGTAGTCGACGACAGCTCCGTCGACGAACTTCTGGCTGCTCGGGTCCACCAACAGAGAGAACCCATCCACCTTGACGACGGTGTCGTCGGCGCGCGCCTTCGAGAAGGCCATGCCGAAGGCCACGGCCGATCCGCCGCCGCAGCCACATCCGCCTCCGCCCGGCTGGGCGTAAATGCGGACACCGACCTCTCCTTTCTGGCCCTGCATGAGCCGGCGAATCTGCTCTTGGGCGGTAGACTTGAACTCCACTGCAAGCATGGTCGACCTCGTCAATGTGACGAGCGCAGTCCATGTGATAAGCATTCTCCCATCGACTCGCACCTGCTTTCCTGTCGCTCATCACGCGACGAACTGACAGTCGCCGAGGAATCGGGGGACCCCGCGCCGGTCGAAGCTTGAGGCGCTACGCGTTCGGCCGGCTCGGGGGTTCGCTATTTGGCCTCGCGGGAGGGTCCGAGCTCTCCCGCCAGCAGACCCGGGCTAGTCGGTTGGCCCATCGCTCCGGGATACCGAGCGAACTCGCGAAGATCCGGACATCCTGGCGGGAGAGTTCGCCGACCGCGATGAGGACGACCAAGTAGACGACCAGCGCGAGCGCCCCGATGGCCACGAGCTGGTACCACCGGTTCACAGCGAAGTATCCGTTGACGCTCGCCAGCGCATTGAGGCGGGACAGGACGAGGAACTCCGCGACCGCGGCGAGGGGTATCGTCCAGACAGGGCGCCATCGGAATGGGACCCGCATGTTGGTGTACAGGAAGTACGAGTTCAGGGCGAGGCCGGCGATCGACGAGAGCAGAGCCGCGAACGCGATGGCGGCGAGTCCGGTGAATCCGAACACGCCGTGCGGCACGAACGCGAAGATCCCGACGAACAGCACCACGACCTGGAGCGACGTCAGATAGAACTCCAGCCGCTGGAATCCGATCGAATTCAGCGCGGTCCCAATGATCTGGGTGAGGGCGAGCGGAATCGCCGACACGGCGAGGATCGCGAGCGGCAGGGCACCTCCGCCCGCGCCCGGCAACGGCCCGAGATAGGACTTCTGGAACAGAATGAGGAGCAGGTTGACGCGATAGACGACGAACAGGACCGCCCCCGGAACCACCATCATGCCTGTGTAACGGAGGGCGCGCCATACCCGGTCGCGGAGAACTTCGAGTTCTTTCCGTTCGTGGAGACCGGCCAGGTGTGGGAACAGCGGGACTATCACGGCGGTCGGGAGCGCCAGAAGGAGCACGCGGAATCCGTTCGCGGCGTTGAAAATGGCCACCGCCTGGGTTTTGTAGAAGAGACGGGTGAGGAGCGGCATCGCGTTCGTCACTAGGTACAAGAGGCCCATGCTCCCGAGAAGGGGCCAAGAGTAGCTCAGCAGGTGCCGTAGTTCGGCCAACCTGGGCCTCGCGAAGTGCCGCCATACGACCGGGATGGCAATCGCCGAAGAGGCAGCCGCCCCGAGCACGTACCCGCCGGTCAGGCCCCAAATCGCATGGGCGTTCACCGCCCCGGCAACGGAGGGGAACGTGAGTGCGACCACCACGAGCGCGCTGGTGCGTACCACGGACTCGACCAGCGTCGGCATTTGGGCCTGGATCGAGTTCCCGAGCCCCACGTAGAGCTGACTGTAGACCATCCCCGGGGTCCAGAGGAGGGGGAGGAGCATGAACACCGCCAGCGAAAGGTAGAGCGTCGAGGAGGGAATCGTGAGTCCGCCTCCCATCGAAACGAGCGAGATGCTCGGGGCGATCGCGAGGAGTGCGAGGCCGAAGAGTACGACGAACGACGCGCGCGCCGCGAAGTACGTCCCGGTGGACCTCTTCATCGTGGAATCGCGGGCGACGTAGTAGACGAAGGCCGAACCGAGTCGTAACTCTCCAAGGGTGTTGATCGACGAGGCGAGCAGCACGTTGAACTGAACAAACCCCACGAGGGCGAGGCCCGCCCCCGGGGTGGCGATGTGCCGCGCGATGAAGAACGAGCTGATGTAGCCGACCAACTGGGTAACGAACGTGACCGCGTAGACAAAGCTGGAGCTGACCGCGAGTGGCCGTTCCCGCGGGGCGGACCCGGAATCAGCGGACGGCTGCTTCAAGGGAACGGAGCCCGCCAACGCAACTCTCCCCGTCGAGCGTTCCCCGTGTTCTTATAGGCGTGCGCCGAACCGCCAGGGTCTGCCGGTGCTGCGAACGGCACGAAGTCCTGGGACGGGTGATGAATTGAGCTCTCCTTCGCTACCCCCTCTGCCACCGCCCCACACGCGGCTGGGTGTTGGAGGCGTTTTGCTTCGACAAGGTCGGGTCCTGGTGAACCGGGCGGTCTACCGGACTCGGTTCACGATCCCGAGCGGCTATGTGGAGCCCGGCGAAGGAATCGAGGTGGCGTTGGTGCGCGAGTTCGAGGAGGAGACCGGAGTACGCGTATCGGTCGGACCCTTGCTACTGACGCGGCACAAGGTCATCCGGTCGGCCGAGAGCGACGTCTATTTCGCATTCCTCGTGGACCATCGGGAGGGTACCCCCGTGGCGCGACCGCCGGAGATCGCTGAGATTCGGGAACCTACGATGGAGGAAGCCTTGACAGCCCCGTGGATCTCCGAACTCTCCCGGTTGGCCATCCGTCTCGCCGGGGAGAAAGCCCTCGGATGGCCCCGCTCAAACTGGCCGGGCGGTGAGGTACCCGGCTTGCTCTCGGAAACGTTCCATCCGACCCCCCAGTGACCGCGGAAGCGGCGTCCAGGGTCGGCTAGTCCCCGCCCCGCGATGTCGGCGGCTCGTCCGGTGCTTCGCGCTCCCACAACTCGACCCAAACGCCGTCGGGGTCCGATAGGAACACGAGACGCTCGTTCCCTTCTCGGAACGCAGGAATCCGGACCTTGCCTCCGAGGTCCTTGAGCCGCGCGACCGTCGCGTCCAGCTGCTCCACTCGGAACCCCAGATGGTCGAGCTCATCGCCCTCGCGGAACGGGGGAGCATCCGGGTAGAAATTGAGTTCGAGCTGCGCCTTGCTCTCCGGATCCTCGAGGGTCTCCCAGACCCCTCCGGCGGCCATCCGGCCGGTGCTGTGGGGGCGGAGCCCAAGCCCCTCGCAATAGAAGCGTCGGGAGCGGTCCAAGTTCCGAACTCGGATTCCCACGTACTCGAGCACGTCGTGTCGAAGGAAAGTCGCCGCTAAATGAGTTGCGCGGACCGAAGCGCGTCGAACGGGGACGAGCGAGGTGCCTCAGGTCGTCTCCGTTATATGTCGCGCCCGATTTTGGCCGGCAGTGGGGCGCTTTCGCGTCTATTTCGTCAGCGATCTTCACGGCTCCGAGGTCTGTTTCAGGAAGTTCCTGAACTCCGCGCCGATCTACTCACCGGACCTCCTGATTTACGGAGGCGACATTCTGGGCAAGACGCTCGTCCCGGTCTTCCATGACGAGAACGGGGGGTACCGGTGGTATCCGAGCGGACATGGGGCCAAGCGAGTCTCCCAGGAAGAGCTGCCGGAGCTGGAGCGAACCATCGCCAACTCGGGACGATACTCGCTGGTCACTTCGCCCGAGGAATGGGCTCGCCTCCAGCGCTCCAACGAGGACATGAATGCGCTGTTCGAGCGCCTCGCCAACGAACGGTTGCGTCACTGGCTTCAGCTCATCCGGGAGCGGCTCACGCCCACGAAGATCCCGGTCGTGATGAACGTAGGGAACGATGACTTCGACGGAACGCTCGATGTGATCAGGAACGAGGGGCCTGAGAACATGCTGGTTCCCGAGGGCCGAGTGATCTCCGCCGGACCGTACGAGATCTTCGGCTGCGGCTACGCCAACATGACCCCGTGGCATTGCCCGAGGGACCTCGACGAGGCCGACCTTCAGAAGGTCCTCGACCGTACACGGAGCCAGATCGGAAATCCGAAGCGGACCCTCCTCGACATTCACGCTCCTCCATTTGGCACGTCCCTCGACATGGCCGCCGAGCTCGACCCGGCATTCAAGCCGAAGGTCGTCAGCGGGCACATGTTGCTGCACCACGTCGGCTCGACCTCGGTCCGGGAGCTCGTGGAATCGGTCCATCCGTTGGCCGGACTCCACGGCCACATCCATGAGTCCCGAGCGGCGGACCAGGTCGCCGGAGTCCCCGTGTTCAACCCCGGTAGCGCGTACTTCTCCGGCCAGCTGCAGGGACTCCTCCTCGACCTCGATGAGGACCGGGTCCTCTCCCACCTGTTCGTCCTGGGGTAGCGGGTGCCCGACCGCGTTCTGCTTGAAGAGGCTCCCTTCCTCGGCGAAGTCGAGCGGATCGTTCGACTGGCCGAGGAGCGGGGCATCGTCCTGCGCGCGTGCGGGTCGGTGGGATTGTACTACCGCGTACGTCAGGACCCGGGGGCCCGCGCCGTCTACCTCCTGCGCGACGGAACCGCCCGGTCCTCCCCGCTGTTCAAGGACCTCGACCTCGCGAGCCGAGAGAAACACTCGAGCAAGATCTACAAG